>CALNAL010000001.1 GCA_937874445.1 uncultured Acetobacteraceae bacterium
CTGCGCCGCGTCGGCGACGAGGATGATCGAGCGGTACTGCGTCCCCGTGTCCGGGCCCTGGCGGTTGAGGGTTGTCGGGTCGTGCGTGGCGAAGAACACCCGCAGCAAGTCGGCATAGGAGATTTCCTCCGCGTCGAAGCTGATCCGCACCACCTCGGCGTGTCCGGTGGTGCCGGTGCAGCCCTGCTCGTAGTCGGGGTGGGCCACATGGCCCCCGGCGTAGCCCGGCGCCACCTGGCGCACTCCTCGCAGTTCCGCGAAGACCGCCTCGAGGCACCAGAAGCAGCCCCCGCCCAAAACGGCGGTCTGATCCCCGGCGGTCTGATCCCCGGTGGGCCGATCGGTGGCGGTCTGGTCCGGCATGGTCCTCTCCTCCTGTTGAACAGGAACGATCTTGGGAGGAGGGCGGAAGGAATCCAGGCGCCCTTGTCCGTCTTTTTGCTTCGGGACTAGGCTCGCCGCATCACATCAGCAGGTTTTCCCGATGCCCGACATCCCCGTCGCCCTCCCGGTGCCGCTCGCGGAGCTGGTGGCCGTCCGCCACGACATCCACGCCCACCCCGAAATGGGGCTGGAGGAGCGGCGCACCGCTGCCCTCGTCGCCGCCCGGCTGCGCGCCGCCGGCATCGAGGTGGTCGAGGGCGTCGGGGTCACCGGCGTGGTCGGCACCATCCGCGGCCGCCGCCCCGGCAACCGCGCCATCGGCCTGCGCGCCGACATGGACTGCCTGCGCATCGCCGAGACCACCGGCCTCTCCTACGCCTCCACCTGTGCGGGGCAGATGCATGCCTGCGGCCACGACGGCCACACCACCATCCTGCTCGGCACCGCCCTGGCGCTCGCCGCCGAGCCCGACTTCGCCGGCACGGTGCACGTGATCTTCCAGCCCGCCGAGGAGGGCCGCCACGGCGCCCGCCACATGGTGGAGGACGGCCTGTTCACCCGCTTCCCCTGCGATGCCGTCTACGGCCTGCACAACATGCCCGGCTTTCCGGTGGGCACGCTCGCCACCCGCCCCGGCCCCTTCATGGCCGCCGCCGCGCAATGGACCATCCGCCTGGCCGGCAAGGGCGGCCACGGTGGCGCCAACCCCCACACCACCGCCGACCTCAGCGTGGTGGCCGCCCATATCGTGCTCGGCCTGCAGGAGATCGTCGGGCGCAACGTCCCCCCGCTGGAGCCCGCCGTCATCAGCGTGGGCCACATCGCCACCGGCGAGGCCGAGAGCCCCAACGTGCTCCCCGCCGCGCTGCTGATGCGTGGCACCGCCCGGGCCTTCAGCGACGAGATCGCCGCCCTCATCGAGTCCCGCATGGCGGCGCTGGCCACCGCCGAGGCCACGCTGCGCGGCGCCACCGCGGAATGCGAGGTCCAGTGGTTCTGCCCCGCCACCGTCAACCGCGACCCGCGCTGCTTCGAGACCGCCGTGGCCGCCGCCCGCGCCGTGCCCGGGATGACCGTCGATCCCGCCGCCCCGATGGTGACGGGCGGGGAGGATTTCGCGGTGTTCCTCCACGAACGCCCCGGCGCCTTCGTGTTTCTCGGCAACGGCTCGGCGGGCGGGAAGGGCGGCGAGCCCATCCATACCCCCGCCTACGACTTCAACGACGAGGCCATCCCCTACGGCATCGCCTGGTTCCGCGAGGTGGTCAGGCGCGAACTGGCCTGAGGCCGCGCCGGGTGCCGCGAAAGGAAGGGAAGCCCTTCTTTTTCCTGAAGGAAAAAGAAGCAAAAAGGACTTTGTTCGTTTGGCTCCGCGTCTGACCCAGGCGCGGAGCCTTAACGAATGAAGCTTTCCTGGTTCTCCTTTCCCGAAAGGAGAACACCTTGCCTTGCCTTGCCTGCCTTGCCCGCCTCGCCAAACCGCGAGCGCGGGGCGTGGCGTCGGCCTTTCTTGCCCGCGGGAGCGCCGCGTGGCAGGTTCGCGGCGTTCCAGTGTGCAGGTTCCCGTTGCTTCCTCTCCCGTCCCATCGTCCCAATCCCTATACCGGCAGCCCCCTCGACCGGGTTTCCTCCCGCCGCGAGGATGCCGCCTTCGTGGCTGCCTGCCGGGCCGATCCCGCGGCCCGCTTCCTGCCGGTGTGGCGGGGGCACTCGCTGCTTTCCGGCATGGCGGGCGGGCGGCCGCGCGGGGTGTTCCTCTCCGCCGCCGCGGCCACCGAGCTGCCGCCCGACCTGCCCTGGGCGCTGCTCGGCCTGCAGGAGAAGGCCCCCGTCTTCGCCCTCGACCTCTCCGCCTTCGAGGACCCCGCCGCCCTGCTGCGCGAGGCGGCTCTTCCCGCCGGGGCCGAGTTTCTCGACCTGCGCGCCGCCGCCGGCACCCTGCCCGCCGCCGAGGCCGCCGAGCTTGCCCATGCCCGCGGCCTGATGCACTGGCGCGCCCGTCACCAGTTCTGCGGCGTCTGCGGCGGGCTGTGCGAGCCCCAGGCCGCCGGCAACTTCCTGGTGTGCACCTCCTGCCACACCCAGCACTTCCCCCGCACCGATCCCGCCGTGATCATGCTGGTCCATCACGGCGATTTCGCCCTGCTGGCCCATTCCCGCCGCTTCGCCCGGCGCAACATGTTTTCCACCCTCGCCGGCTTCGTCGAGCCCGGCGAGAGCGCCGAGGAGGCGGTGGCCCGCGAGGTGCGCGAGGAGACCCGCGTGGAAGTCGCGCGCGTGCGCTACCACTCCAGCCAGCCCTGGCCCTTTCCCGGCAGCATCATGCTGGGATTCTTCGCCGAGGCCGCCTCGCAGGAGATCGTCATCGACCCCGAGGAAATCGCCGAGGCCCGCTGGATCAGCCGGGCCGAGATCCGCACCTCCGGACGGGATTTCTCTCTGCCCGCCCCGGATTCCATCGCCCGTCGTCTCATCGAGGATTGGGTCGCCGCATCATGAAACGCCTTCTTCCCCTGGCCGCCCTCGCGCTGGCGCTGGCCGCCTGTTCGCAGCGCCCGCCGCCGCCCGCCGAGACCCCCGCCAACGCCGCCCTGCGTGCCCAGTGCGCGCGCGAGGCCGAGAACGACCCGGAGGTGGGCAACGCCATCGCCCTGGCCTCCGGGCGTGCCGGCTACACTTCGGTGGGCCGCCAGCAGGAGGTGATCGACGCCAAGCGCGACGCGATCCAGCGCTGCCTGGAGGCGCATGGCGGGCTGGGACTGGGCGGCGGCGTCGAAGTTCCGCGCTGGTAGGGGCTGACCCCGCGCGACGGGGTCGTCGCAGCGGGGGGGCATGGGAAAATTCGGTTTTGTCCCGTGAGGAACTGGCGTGCGCTTAAAGATGTATGTTATATGCATCTTTAAGCGCGGCACCTGCCCCGGAAGGCCCGGGCCTCGCCCCTTCTCGTGACAGCAACAGGAAACGCCATGTTCTGCATCCAGTGTGAACAGACCTCGCGCAAGGCCTCCGGCGCCGGCTGTGCCGCGGCCCGCGGCAGCTGCGGCAAGGAGGCCCCCACCTCCGATCTGCAGGACCTGCTGGTCTACCAGATCGAGGGCATCGGCCAGCTGCTGGTGCGCCTGCGCGCCCTCGGCCGGCAGGACGCCGCGGCCGACCGCTTCGTGCTCTACGGGCTGTTCACCACCCTCACCAATGTCAATTTCGACGATGCCGACCTGGAGGCGCTGATCGCCGAGGCGGCCCGGGTGCGCGACCGTCTGTGCGCCGCTTGCGGCGTGACGCGCGAAAGCCTGACCGGCCCGGCCGCCTTCGTCCCCGCCACCGACTCGGCCGTGCTGCGCCTGCAGGCCGGCGTGGCCAGCCTGCGCCCCGACGACGCCGGCCCCGATGTCGCGGGCATGCGCATGCTGCTGCTCTACGGCCTCAAGGGCGTGGCCGCCTACGCCTACCACGCCGCCGTGCTCGGCGTGACGCGCGAGGAGATTGCCGAGGGTGTCGCCCGCACCCTCGCCCTGCTCGCCGAGAAACCCACCGACATCGGGCAGATGCTCGAGGAATCCCTTGCCCTCGGCCACCTCAACTTCACCGTGCTGGCCGCGCTCGACGCCGCCAATACCGACGCCTATGGCGCGCCCACCCCGGCCACGGTGCGCACCACCCCGGTGGCGGGCAAGGCGATCCTGGTCTCCGGCCACGACCTGCGCGACCTGCAGGCGATTCTCGAAGCCACCCGCGGCACGGGCATCAATGTCTATACCCACGGCGAGATGCTGCCCGCCCATGGCTACCCGAAGCTGCGGGCCTATCCGCAGCTGGTGGGCAACTACGGCGGCGCCTGGCAGGACCAGCAGCGCGAGTTCCTCGACTTCCCCGGCGCCATCGTGATGACCTCCAACTGCCTGATCCGCCCGCAGGCGCAGTACCAGGACCGTCTCTTCACCCTCGGCCCGGTGGGCTGGTCCGGCGTGCGCCACCTCTCCGGCGAGGATTTCTCCGAGGTGATCGCCGCCGCCCAGGCCCAGCCCGGCTTCACCGCCGACGCGCCGGAGCACCGCATCACCGTGGGCTTCGGCCACGAGACGGTGCTGGGCGTGGCCGACCAGGTGATCGCGGCGGTGAAGACGGGGGCGATCCGCCACTTCTTCCTCGTCGGCGGCTGTGACGGCGCGGCCAGCGGGCGCAACTACTTCACCGACTTCGCCGAGGCCACCCCCGCCGACACCGTGGTGCTCACCCTCGGCTGCGGCAAGTACCGCTTCAACAAGCATGACTTCGGCACCGTGGGCGGCCTGCCGCGCCTGCTCGACCTCGGCCAGTGCAACGACAGCTACTCGGCGATCGTGGTCGCCTCCGCCCTCGCCGACGCCTTCGGCTGCGGCGTCAACGACCTGCCGCTGACGCTGGTGATCTCCTGGTTCGAGCAGAAGGCGGTGGCGGTGCTGCTGACCCTGCTGGCGCTCGGCGTGCGCAACATCCGCCTCGGGCCGACGCTGCCCGCCTTCCTCACCCCCGCCCTGCTCGGCGTGCTGGTGGAGAAGTTCGGCATCCGCCCGACCGGGGATGCCGCGGCCGACCTGGCCGAGGCGCTCGCCCCCCAGACGGTGTGACCAGCACGGCTGAGAAGGTAAGATCTTCTTTTTCCTGAAGGAAAAAGAAGCAAAAAGGACTTTTCCCCGTTTGGCTCCGCGTCTGACACAGGCGCGGAGCCAAATGAACGAAGCTTTCCTGGTTCTCCTTTCTCGAAAGGAGAACGCCTTGCCTTTCTTCCTTGCCGGGGCGGACGCGGCGCATTAGGGCGATGCCATGCGGTTGACCATGTTCACCGACTACGGGCTGCGGACCCTGATCTATCTCGCGCTGCGGCCGGGCGAACTCGGCTCCATCGCGGAAATTTCCCGCGCCTATGCGATCTCGGAGAACCACGTCACCAAGGTGGTGCATGCGCTCGGCCGTGCCGGGCTGATCGAGACCCTGCGCGGGCGCCATGGCGGGCTGCGCCTGGCCCGGCCGGCGGAAAAGATCGGACTGGGCGAGGTGGTGCGCGCCATGGAGCCGAGCCTGGCCCTGGTGGCCTGCCAGGACGGCGAGCCCTGCGCCATCGGCGGGCTGTGCCGGCTGGAGAGCATCCTCGATACGGCGGTGGCCGCCCTGTTCGCGGTGCTCGACCGCCATACCCTGGCCGATGTCGTGACCCCCGGCTGCGCTGCGGGGCTGTGCCAGCGGCTTGGGATCCCGGCCGGAGGCGGTTGACGGGGAGGGGCAGCATCTATACGATATTCGTCGAAATGTCGGATTGATGCCTCATGGACAACCTCGCCGCCGCCGCCGCCCTGGGGGCGCTCGGACACGAGACCCGCCTCGCCGTCTACCGGCTGCTGGTGCAGGCCGGGCCGGAGGGACTGCCGGCCGGAGCCCTCGCCGAGCAGCTCGGCATCGCGCCCTCCTCGCTGACCTTCCATCTCCAGCACCTCCAGCGCGCCGGGCTGATGACCCAGCGCCGCCGCGCCCGCCAGCTCATCTGTGCCGTGGACTATGCGGCGATGAACGCCCTGATCGGCTTTCTCACCCGCAACTGCTGCGGGCGGGGGGAGGGCGCGGCGGCGTCCGCCTGCTGCCCGCTTCCCGAAGCATGCTGCGAGGAGGCTCCCGCGGCGGGAGAACGCTCATGACACTGCGGATCTACCACAACCCGGCCTGCGGCACCTCGCGCAACGTGCTCGCCCTGCTACGGGCCTGCGGAGAGGCGCCGGAGATCGTCGAATACCTCGCCACGCCGCCCCCGCGCGCGGAGCTGCGCGATCTGCTGGCGCGGATGGGGATGTCGGCGCGCGACCTGCTGCGCCGCAAGGGGACGCCCCATGACGCGCTCGGGCTCGGCGACCCCGCCCTCACCGGGGAGCAGCTCCTGGCGGCGATGGAGGCGCACCCGATCCTCATCAACCGGCCGATCGTGGTGAGCGGGCGGGGGGTCAGGCTCTGCCGGCCCTCGGATGTCGTGCTCGACCTGCTGGAGCGGGCGCCGGCGGAGGACGTGCTCAAGGAGGAGGGCGTGCCCTTCCTGCGCGACGCGGCGATCCCCGGCGACGACCCCGGCCTGCGCGCGGCCCTGGCGGCGGAGGGGCTGCCGGCGGACGACCTCGGCGAGCCGGGGCGGAGCTTCTTTGCCTATCGCACCCTCGGCGGAACCCCCGTCGGGTTCGGCGGCTACGAGCTGCTGGGCCGCGACGCGCTGGTCCGCTCCCTCGTCGTGCTGCCCCGGGCGCGCGGGCAGCGGATCGGGCGCAACCTGCTGGCCCTGCTGCTGCGCCGCGCCTTCGATGCGGGCGCCCGCGCCGCCTGGCTGTTGACCACCACGGCGCCGGAATTCTTCGGCAAGGCGGGATTCCGCCGCGAGGCGCGCGCTGCCGCCCCGCCCGCCGTGCTGGCCACGCGCGAGGCGGTGCGCCTGTGCCCGGCCAGCGCGGTGCTGATGACCCGCGCCATCACGCTCTAGAAAATCATGTCGCTCTTCCAACGTTTCCTGACTCTCTGGGTGGCCCTCTGCATCGTGGCCGGCGTCGTGCTCGGGCAGGCCGTCCCCGGCGTTTTCCACGCGCTCGGCGCGGCGACGCTGGCGCAGGTCAACCTGCCGGTGGCCGTGCTGGTCTGGCTGATGATCGTGCCGATGCTGCTGCGGATCGACCTCGCCGCCCTCGGCCAGGTGGGGCAGCACTGGCGGGGCATCGCCGCCACGGTGGGGGTCAACTGGCTGGTCAAGCCGTTCTCCATGGCGCTGCTGGCCTGGCTGTTCGTCGGCCACCTGTTCCGCCCGCTGCTGCCGCCCGGGCAGATCGACGGCTATATCGCCGGGCTGATCCTGCTCGCCGCCGCGCCCTGCACCGCCATGGTGTTCGTCTGGTCCAGCCTCGTGGGCGGGGAGCCGCATTTCACCCTCAGCCAGGTCGCGCTGAACGACAGCATCATGGTGGTGGCCTTCGCCCCGCTGGTGGCCCTGCTGCTGGGGCTTTCCGCCATCGCCGTGCCCTGGGACACGCTGCTGCTGTCGGTGGGGCTCTACATCGTCGTGCCGGTTGCGGTGGCGCAGCTGTGGCGGCGCGCGCTGCTGGCCCGCGGCGGGCAGGCCGCGCTCGGACGGGCGCTGGCCCGGCTGGGGCCGCTCTCGCTGGTGGCGCTGCTGCTCACGCTGGTGCTGCTGTTCGGCCTGCAGGGCGAGGAGATCGTGCGCCAGCCCGGCGTGATCGCGCTGCTCGCGGTGCCGATCGTGATCCAGGTCTATTTCAACGCCGGGCTGGCCTACTGGCTCGACAGGCGGCTCGGAGTGGCCTGGTGCGTCGCCGGCCCCTCGGCGCTGATCGGGGCCAGCAACTTCTTCGAGCTGGCGGTGGCGACGGCGATCTCGCTGTTCGGCTTCCAGTCCGGGGCGGCGCTGGCCACCGTGGTGGGCGTGCTGGTGGAGGTGCCGGTGATGCTCTCCGTGGCGGCCCTCGTTCGCCGCTCGCAGGGCTGGTATGAGGCGGGCCGGCGATAGCGCCACCGCCCCCTTTCGCTCCGGGGCGCCCTGGGGCATGACCGCGGCATGATCGGTGTTTTCGATTCCGGGGTCGGCGGGCTGACCATTCTGCGCGGGCTGGTGCGCGAGCTGCCCGGGCGCAGCTTCGTCTATCTCGGCGACAATGCCCACGCCCCCTATGGCGACCGCTCCCCCGAGGAGATCTACCGCCTGACGCTCGCCGCGCTGGAGCGGCTGTTCGGCCTGGGCTGCCGGCTGATCGTGGTGGCCTGCAACACCGCCTCGGCCGTCGGCCTGCGCCGCCTGCAGCAGGACTGGCTGCCCCGTGCCCACCCCGGCTGCCGGGTGATCGGCGTGCTGGTGCCGATGGTGGAGGCCGTGACCGGCGTGCCGTGGAGCGTCCCCCTGGCCCCGGCCGGACGGCCCCTGGGGGCCGCGCGCACCGTGGCGGTGTTCGCCACCCGCCCGACCGTGGAGAGCGGCGCCTTCGTGCGCGAGATCGGCAAGCGCGCTCCGGAGATTTCCGTGGTGCAGCAGGCCTGTCCGCGCCTGGTGCCGCTGATCGAGCACGGCGGTTCCGCCGCCGCGCTGCGCGAGGCCGTCGAACACGACGTGGACGCGCTGCTGGCCCGCACGCACGGCGCCGCGCCCGACGCTGCGATTCTCGGCTGCACCCACTACCCGCTGGTGCAGCCGCTGTTCGCCGCGGCGCTGCCCGCCGGGGTGCGGCTGCTCTCCCAGCCGGCCGTGACCGCCGCCAGCCTGCGCGCCTACCTCGCCCGCCACCCCGATCTCGATGCGGCCCACCCGGCGCCGGCACGCTTCTACACCACCGGCCCGGCCGACGCGGTGGCGGGACTGGCGGCACGGTTCTACGGCCAGCGGCTCGCGTTTCAGAGGGCGCCGGGGTGAAAAAGCTTTGTTCGTTTGGCACCCTGCCAGGATCGGACGCGGAGCCAAAAGGAGGAAGTCCTTTTGCTTCTTTTCCTTCAGGAAAAGAAGACTTCCTTACTTCTCCGCCTCGTCCCGCGCCTCGAGCGAGAACGCCGCGGCCATGAGCGCGCGGGTATAGGCCTCGCGCGGATTGGCGAAGAGGGCGTCGGCGGAGCCCTGTTCGACCACGCGCC
>CALNAL010000002.1 GCA_937874445.1 uncultured Acetobacteraceae bacterium
GCATGTCCGCCCCCGACGACATCTTTGCCCGCCTTGCCCGCTCGCCCTTCCGCAGCCGCTTCCACCTCGGCGCGCGCGAGCGGGAGTATGCCCTGGCCCGGGGCCGTGCCGTCATCGCCGAGCACGCCCAGGCCTTCGTGGCCGAGCGCCTGGCCCCGGCGGCCCCGCGCAACGACGGCAGGCAGACCCCGATGCGTGGCCATCCCGCCTTCATCGCCCAGCACGCGACGGCCTGCTGCTGCCGCGGCTGCCTGGAGAAATGGCACAGGATTCCCCGCGGCCGCCCGCTGGACGCGGCGGAGCAGGCCTTCGTCGTGGACCTGCTGATGCGCTGGATCGACCGCGAGATGGCGGCCCCGCGGGGAGGAGGCTGACCCCTCCCCCGTCAGGCCCGGCTCAGTGCCGGAAGTGGCGCATCCCGGTGAACACCATGGCGATGCCGGCCTTGTCGGCGGCCTCGATCACCTCGGGGTCGTGCTTGGAGCCGCCGGGCTGGATCACCGCCGTGGCCCCGGCCGCCACCGCCGCCTCGAGCCCGTCGGCAAACGGGAAGAAGGCGTCGGAAGCCACCACCGAGCCCTCGGTGAGCCGGCCGGGCAGCTTGGCCATCTCGGCCGCGGTCTCGCTCTTCCAGGCGGCGATCTTGGCGGAATCCACCCGGTTGGGCTGGCCCGCGCCGATGCCCACCGTGGCGAGCCCCTTGGCATAGACGATGGCGTTGGACTTGACGTGCTTGCACACGCGGAAGGCGAACAGCAGGTCCTTCAGCTCGGCCTCGGTGGGGGCGCGCTTGCTCGCCACCTTCAGCGCCGCGGCGTCCACCCGGCCGATGTCGCGCGACTGGGCGAGGAAGCCCCCGCCCACGGAGCGGAAGGTCAGCCCCGGCGCGGTGGTGTCGGGCATGCCGCCGGTCACCAGCAGGCGCAGGTTCTTCTTGCGGGCGAGCGCGGCGCGGGCCTCCTCGGTGGCCTCGGGGGCGATGATCACCTCGGTGAAGATGTGGGCGATGCGCTCGGCGGTGGCGCCGTCCAGCGGGCGGTTCAGCGCGACGATGCCGCCGTAGGCCGAAACCGGATCGCAGCGCAGCGCGAGGTCCCACGCCTCGGCGAGCGTGGCGGCGGTGGCCACCCCGCAGGGGTTGGCGTGCTTGATGATGGCGATGGTCGGCGCGTCGAACTCGGCGGCCAGCTCGAAGGCGGCGTCGGTGTCGTTGATGTTGTTGTAGGAGAGTTCCTTGCCCTGGAGCTGGGAGGCGGTGGCCAGCCCGTAGCGGCCGGAATTGACGTAGAAGGCCGCCTCCTGGTGGGGATTCTCGCCGTAGCGCAGGCCCTGGCGCAGGGTGCCGGCAATCACCAGGCGCTCCGGGAAGGTCTCGCCCCGCCCGGCGGCGAACCAGCTGGAGATGGCGGCATCGTAGGCGCCGGTGCGGGCATAGGCCTCGCCGGCCAGGCGGCGGCGCAGCGCCAGGGTGGTGCCGCCCTTCCCGGCGATCTCGGCCAGCACCTCGGCGTACTGGCCGGCCTCGGTCAGCACCGCCACGAAATCGTGATTCTTGGCGGCGGCGCGGATCATCGCCGGCCCGCCGATGTCGATGTTCTCCACGCAGTCCTCGAAGGGGGCGCCGCGCGCCACCGTGGCCTCGAAGGGGTAGAGGTTCACCGCCAGCAGGTCGATGGGGAGGATCTTGTGGTCCGCCATCTGCTTGAGATGCGCGGGGTTGTCGCGCCGCCCGAGCAGGCCGCCGTGGATCTGCGGCACCAGCGTCTTGACCCGGCCGTCGAGGATCTCGGGAAAGCCGGTGAAGTCGGAGACCTCGGTCACGGCGATGCCGGCGGCGGCGATGGCCTTCGCGGTGCCGCCGGTGGAGAGGATCTCGACCCCCTTCTCCGCCAGGGCGCGGGCGAAATCGACCAGGCCGGTCTTGTCGGAGACCGAAATCAGGGCACGGCGGACGGGAACAACGTCGGTCATGGCAGGACTCTCCCAATCAGGTGCTTCAGGCGCGGGCTACAGGGGCGCAGGCCCGTCGCATAGACCTACAGGCCCAGCAAATCCAGGGTATGCGCGACAACCCTGGCCTCGTCGTAGCACTCCAGGGCCCGCGCGCGTCCCGCCGCCCCCATGCGCGCGCGCAGCGCGGGGTCGCGGGCCAGCCGCTGCAAGGCCTCGGCCAGCGGCGCCACCGTGCGCGGCGGCACCAAGAGCCCGGTCTCGCCCGCCACCACCTGCTCGCGCGGGCCGGAGATATCGGAGGCCACCACCGCCAGCCCGCTCAGCAACGCCTCGATCACCGACATCGCCAGCCCCTCGAAGAGGCAGGGCAGCCTGAAGATCTCGGCCGCCCCCAGCAGGGCGGGAATATCGTCGCGGTAGCCCAGCCGGCGCAGGCGCGCGCCCAGCCCGCAGGCGGCGAAGCAGGGCTCGAGGTCCTCGCCGTGGTCGGAGGCGAGCCGCGCGCCCACCACCCACAGCTCGGCATCCACCTCCTTCATGGCGGCCAGCAGCTCGGGGTAGCCCTTGTGGCGCACCAGCCGCGAGACGGCGATCACCACCGCCCGGTCCTCCGCCACGCCGAGTTCGGCCCGCAGCCGCGCGCGCGCCGCGGGGTCGGGATGGAAGCGCCCCGGGTCGCGCCCGTTGCCGATGCCCTGCGAACGGGGATGGATGTGCAGCCGCCGCGCCTGCGCCGCCTCCTCGGTGGAGACGGCCATGTGCACGTCGGTCAGCCGCCCGCCGATCCACTCCATCAGGAAACCGGCCGCCCGCCGCCACAGCGGCCCGGGCTGGTTGAAGAGGAACCCGTGGCAGGTATAGGCAACCACCGGCACCCCCTCCAGGCGCGCCGCGACGCGGGCGAGAAAGCCCGAGATGGGGAAGTTGCCATGCACCACGTCGGGCTTCTCGCGCCGGATCAGCGCGCGCAGCGCCCGGAAGGCACGCCACTGGGCGAAGGGCGAGTAGCTGCGCGCCATCGGCACCGGCTCGACGCGCACCCCGGCCGCGCGCACCGCCGCCAGCATGGGCCCGTCGGCACAGGTCGCCACCACCTCGTGGCCGCGCGCCCGCGCCGCCTGCAGCTCGGGGAGCAGGAACTGCTTCAGCGCGAAATCGACGTTGGTGACCACCAGCAACTTCATGCGCCGCCGCGTAGCGCCCCCCACGGTCTGGCGCAAGGTGCCCCATGGCGCAAAAAAAGAAAGAAAGGTCTTCTTTTTCCTGAAGGAAAAAGAAGCAAAAAGGACTTTTCCCCTTTGGCTCCGCGGCCGACACGAGCGCGGAGCCCTTAACGAATAAAGCTTTCCTGGTTCTCCTTTCCCGAAAGGAGAACACCTTCCTTGCTTTGCCGCCCCGCCCCCCGTTTGACAACGCCCGGCGGGAAGTCGAATCATCCCCTCTCAACGGGAGCAGGGGCCGAACGAGGCCCCGCACAGCAAGGGAACGGTAACAATGGCACCTGTCTGGTTCATCACCGGCTGTTCGACGGGATTCGGGCGGGAGCTGGCCCGGCTCGTGCTCAAGCGCGGCTGGTCCTGCGTGGTCACCGCGCGCTCCCCGGCGAGCCTGGCGGAATTCGCCGCCGCCCCCAACGCCCTGGTGCTCGGGCTCGACGTGACGCAGTCGGCCACGATCGCCGCCGCCGTCGCCGCCGCCGAGCAGCGCTTCGGCCGCATCGACGTGCTCGTGAACAACGCCGGCTACGGCTACATGACCTCCGTCGAGGAGGGCGCGGAAGCCGATATCCGCGCGATGTACGACGTCAACGTCTTCGGCCTGTTCGCGATGACCCGCGCGGTGCTGCCGGGAATGCGCGCGCGCCACCACGGGCACATCCTCAACATCAGCTCGCTGGCCGGCTTCTGCGGCTTCCCCGCCTCGGGCTACTACTCCTCGACCAAGCACGCGGTGGAAGGCTTCTCCAAGGCGCTCGCCGCCGAGACCGCCGCCTGCGGCATCCGCGTGACCAGCGTGGAGCCCGGCCCCTTCCGCACCGACTGGGCCGGCCGCTCGATGAAGCAGACCACCACGAATATCCCCGAATACCAGACGATCGTCGGCCAGCGCCTCGCCGATTTCACCACCAAGGTCTCCGGCCACCAGGTGGGCGACCCGGTGCGCGCCGGCAAGGCCATGATCGCCGTGGTCGAGAAGGACACCCCGACGCCACATCTGGTGCTGGGCCGCATCGCCTACGAGGGCGCCACCGGCCAGCTGCGCAAGTCCCTCGGCGAAATCGAGGCCCTGCACGACTTGTCGCTTTCGGCGGATTTCCCGGACACGCCGTAAGGCAGACGGATTCGAGTTTCACAACGAACACGACCGGGGCCCAGGCAAGGCCAGGGCTCCGCCCTGGACCCGCCAAGGGCCGGGAGGCCCTTGGATCCC
>CALNAL010000003.1 GCA_937874445.1 uncultured Acetobacteraceae bacterium
GGCCTTCCAGCAGGATCTGCCCGTCGCTGGGCTGCTCCAGGCGGATGATGGTGCGTCCGGTGGTGGATTTGCCGCAGCCGCTCTCGCCCACCAGCGCCAGGGTCTCGCCCGGCCTGACCGCGAGGGTGACGCCCTCGACGGCATGGATGCGCCCGGCCAGGCGGAAGTTGCGCCGCACGTCGAAGCGGGTGGTCAGCCCCTTCACCTCCAGCACCGGCGCCTCGCCGCGCACGGTGTCCTGAGGCGTGGGGACCTCGCCCGCCTCTCCGTCCTCGCCGGCGATGGCGAAGGGCAGCGGCAGGTCCTGCCCGTCGAGCGCGCCGAGCACCGGCACGGCATTGAGCAGGGCGCGGGTGTAGGGATGCTGCGGGGCGTCGAAGATGGCCTCGACCTGCCCTTCTTCCACCTTCACCCCGTTGCGCATCACCACCACGCGGTCGGCGATCTCGGCCACCACGCCCATGTCATGGGTGATGAAGATCATCCCCATGCCGGACTCCTGCTGCAGCGCGTGGATCAGCCGCAGCACCTGGGCCTGCACCGTGACATCGAGGGCGGTGGTGGGCTCGTCGGCGATCAGCAGGCGCGGCCGGCAGGAGAGCGCCATGGCGATCATCACCCGCTGGCGCATGCCGCCCGAGAGCTGGAAGGGGAAGCGCCCGAGCTGGCGGGCCGCCGCGGGGATGCGCACGCGCTCGAGCATCCGCCGGGCCTCCTCCAGCGCCGCGGCCTGGCCCAGCCCCTGGTGGAGCATGACGGCCTCGGCGATCTGCTCGCCGATGCGCAGCACCGGATTGAGCGAGGTCATCGGCTCCTGGAAGATCATCGCGAACTCGGGTCCGCGCAGCGGCCGCACGGTCTCCTGCGGCTCGCGCGCCAGATCGAGCACCCGTCCGTCGCGCAGCGTGAAGTCCACGCTGCCCGCGGTGATGCGTCCGCCGGCGTAGTCGAGCAGCCGGGTCGCGGCCAGCGAGGTCACCGACTTGCCCGAGCCCGACTCGCCCACCACGGCCACCGTCTCGCCGGCGGCCACGTCGAGATCCAGCCCGTGGATAACCTCGACCGGCCCTTCGTCGCCTGGGAACGCCACCTTGAGGCCGCGTACACGCAGCAGCGACCCCGCCCCAGACCGTGGCTCCTGTCCTGTCATGATTGCTTCATGCCTTCGGGAACGCGTTCACGCAAGCCGGCAAGCGAAGCGGACGCCATTTCCGTCCGCTCTTTTCCCCGCCGGCCAGGCCTGCGCGCCCCGGCCATCCTCCTCAGAGGCAGCGCTTCAGGATGCGCGTCACGCCGTCGAGGTCGATCATGTCGCCCTCGCCCAGGGTCAGCCGGTTGTGGCGGCGCAGCTGCTCCACCACGGCGGGGATCGCATCGGCGCCCAGCCCGTAGCCGGCCAGCGTGGTCTTCACGCCCAGGCTCTCGAAGAACGCCCGGGTGCGGGCGATGGCGCCATCCACCGCGGCCTCGTCGGAGCCGCTCTCGCCCCACACGCGGCGGGCGTACTGGAGGAGCTTGTCGTGCTTGGCCGCGCGATATTCGGCAAGCACGCCGGGCAGCACGACGGCCAGGGTCTGGCCATGGTCCATGCCGTAGAGCGCGGTCAGCTCATGGCCGATGCCGTGCGAGGCCCAGTCCCCCGGCATGCCCACGCGCAGGATGCCGCACAGCGCCATGGTGGCGGCCCACATCATGTTGGCGCGGGAATCGTAGTCGGTGGGATGGGCCAGGGTCTTCGGCCCCTCCTCGATGAGGGTGAGCAGCACGCCCTCGGCGAAGCGGTCCTGCACCGACCCGCGGGCCGGGTAGGTCATGTACTGCTCCATGGTGTGCACGAAGGCGTCCACCACGCCGTTGGCGATCTGGCGCGGCGGCAGCGAGTAGGTCAGCTCGGGGTCGAGCACCGAGAAGCGCGGGAAGAACAGCGGGCTGGCCATGCCCAGCTTGTCCTTGGTGGCGCGGCGGGTGACGACGGCATTGCCGTTCATCTCCGTGCCGGTCGCCGGCAGGGTGAGCACCGCGCCGAGCGGCAGGGTCTTCTTCACCACCGAGGCGCGGGTGAGCACGATCTCCCACGGGTCGCCCTCGTAGAACACCGCGCCGGAGAGGAACTTGCTGCCGTCCACCACCGAGCCGCCGCCCACGGCGAGCACGAAATCGACCTTCTCGGCCCGCGCCAGATCGACGCCCTTCAGCATCGTCTCGAAGGCCGGATTGGGCTCGATGCCGCCGAATTCCACCACCTTGCGCCCGCCCAGCGCGGCCTTGACCTGCGCGTAGGTGCCGTTGCGCTTGATGGAGCCGCCGCCGTAGGTCAGCAGCACCTTGGCCTCGCGGGGGATCTGGGTATCGATGGCGGCAATCTGGCCCTTGCCGAAGAAAACCCGGGTTGGATTGCAATATTCAAAATTGTCCACGGCAAACTCCCTGCGCGGCACGGCGCGGTATTGGCGAAAATTCGATTTTAGCATCCTGCGGCAGCGAAGGGCAGCACCCCCCCGCTTCCCGCCATGGGGCGGCCCATGGGGCAGCCCATGGGGCAGCTGGGCCTCAGCGGGCCTGCTGGATCGCCGAAAGCAGCCAGTGCCCTCCCCGGGCGCGCAGGAAGGTCCAGTATTCCACCACCTCCACCGGCCGTTCCGGATTGCCCTCCACCACCCGGCCGGCGGCATCGCGGGTGACATCGACCAGCGTGTAGCGCATGGCCACGGTGGCGTAGTCCCGCCCCTCCTCCGACCAGGACTCGGCGAGGTCGCCCTGGAGCAGCCGCACGCCGGAGACGCTGTTGCGCACGCCGCGGCTCGCCTGGTCGGCGAGCTGTTCGGCGAAATAGCCGACCATCTCCGGGGTGGCAAGGGTCTGCAACGCCGCCAGATCCTGGCGCGACCAGGCCTCCTGCACCTTCTGCAACGTCTGCTCGAAGGCGCCGTAGTCGGCCGCCCCGATCGCCACGGCCGGCCCCGCCGCTCCATTGTTGGAGCCTCCCGCGGAGCCCCTGTCCATCGGCATCGGCCCGATCCCGGCCGGCACCTCGCGTGCCATCGCCGCCGGTCCGGCCACCACCGAACGCGTCATCAGCCGGCGCCAGATCCAGCGCACCACCATCACCACGATGAAAACCTGGATCAGCAGCCCGAGGAAGCCCATGCCCCCGTGCATGCCGCCGAAGAATCCATGCCCGAACAGCAGTCCGCCGATCCCCGCGCCGATCAGCCCGCCCATCAGCCCCGACAGGAAGGAGGAACCCGGTGCCATCCCCGGTGCCTGACGGGTGCCCGGCATCGCCGGGGCAGGCGCCGGCGCCTGCGGTGTCAGGCTGCGCTGCATCGGCAGGGCCCCCGAGGGCGAGGTCGTGGTGGAGGGCGGCGCCATATAGGTGCGGCTGCCCCGGCTGCCCATCGAGGCACCGCCGCCGCCCGAGGAGCCTGCCCGCGCCAGCGCCAGCCCCGGCGCCAGCGCCAGCCCCAGCACGGCCACTCCTACCAGCAGCCATGAAAATCCGCGCATCCACGCCCTCCCAACAGGTTCTCGCCATATAGGCGAGCCGGAAGGCCCTGCCCAGGGGGCGCATCCCCGGCGAAGCCCCGTCGGGCGCGGAAAGACAAGGATCTTCTTTTTCCTGAAGGAAAAAGAAACAAAAAGGACTTCGCTCTTTTATCTCCGCATCCGCCCCAACCGCGGAGCCTTAACGAACAAAGCTTTCCTGGTTCTCCTTTCCCGAAAGGAGAACGCCTTGCCTTGCTTTCCTTGAGCCGCCCCCGACGCGCCCCCCCTACGCGCCCGCCAGCATCATGCCCTCGACGCGCACGGTGGGGGAATCGGTGCCGCGGCGGAACGCCAGGTCGCTGGCGGGGGTGAGGTGGGCGAACATCTCGGGAAGAGTGGAGGCGATGGTCACCTCGGCCACGGACTCGGCGCGCTCGCCGTTGCGGATCATGAATCCGGCGGCCCCGCGCGAGTAGTCGCCGGTAATCATGTTCACCCCCATGCCGATCAGCTCGGTCACGTAGAAGCCCTGCGCGATATCGGCGATCAGCGCCTCGGGCGCGAGCGGGCCGGGCGCCAGATAGAGGTTGGTGGGGGAAGGCCCGGGCGGGCCACCGGTGGAGCGCCCGGCGTGGCCGTTGGAGGCGAGGCCGAGCTGGCGGGCCGAGCGGGTATCGAGCAACCAGCCGCGCAGATAGCCGTCCTCGACCAGTCCGAGCGGCCGGGCCGCCAGCCCCTCGCCGTCGAAGGGCCGCGAGCGCAGCCCCCGCGGGCGCAGCGGATCGTCGTGGATGGCGATGCCGGGGGCGAAAATCCGCTCGCCCAGGCGATCCTTGAGGCTGTCTCTTATACACATCTGACGCTGCCGACGAAGGCTTAGGTGTAG
>CALNAL010000004.1 GCA_937874445.1 uncultured Acetobacteraceae bacterium
GTCGAGGGCGCGGGTGCAGCCGGCGGGGCAGGCGGCGGGCTGGCGGCCCAGCACGGGGAGCACGTGGCGCACCAGGCGGCGGGCGTTCTCCGCGTTCTGGAGCAGCACCTTCACCACGAGATCGACGGAAACGTCGTCGTGGTGGGGGTGCCAGCAATCGTAGTCAGTCACCATGGCGACGGTGGCGTAGCAAAGCTCGGCCTCGCGGGCGAGCTTGGCCTCGGGCATGTTGGTCATGCCCACCACGGCGCACCCCCAGGAGCGGTAGAGCTCGGATTCGGCGCGGGTGGAGAACTGCGGTCCTTCCATCACCAGATAGGTGCCGCCGCGGGTCACGGGCAGGCCGAGGGCGTGGCAGGAGGCTTCCAGCGCGTCGCCGAGGCGCGGGCAGACGGGGTCGGCGAGCGAGACATGCGCCACGCAGCCGTCGCCGAAGAAGCTCTTGGGGCGGGCGAAGGTGCGGTCGATGAACTGATCGACGATCACGAAGCGCCCGGGGGCGAGGTCCTCGCGCAGGCTGCCGACGGCGGAGAGCGACAGCACGGCGGTGCAGCCGAGGCGCTTGAGGGCGTCGATATTGGCGCGATAGTTCACCCCGGTGGGCGAGAGCGGATGGCCGCGGCCGTGGCGGGGCAGGAAGGCGCAGCGCACGCCTTCCAGGCGCCCCACGAGGATGGCATCGGAGGGCTCCCCCCAGGGGGTGGAGACGCGCGTCCAGGCGCTGTCCTCGAGCCCGTCGATGTTTTCCAGGCCGGAGCCGCCGATGATGCCGATCATCGGCGTGGGAGAAGTCTCGTTCATGGGTGTTTTCTTCAGCGCTTGTCGGTCTTGAGGGCGAGCGGCACCCAGCGCGGCCCGTCCGAGCCCTGGATCAGCACCAGCACGGTGCGTCGTCCGGCCTTGCTCAGCTTCTCGACGTGCTCCACCACGTCGGCGGGGGCATGCACCTCCTCCTGCTGCACCTCGAGGATCACGTCGCCGGCCTTGAGTCCGCGCTCGGCGGCCGAGGAATCGGGGGCCACCTCGGCCACCAGCACGCCCTTGACCTCGGCGGCGATGCCGTAGCGGTCGCGTGCCTGCTGGGTGATCGGCGACAGCTTCAGGCCCAGCGCGGCGAGGGCCACGGGAGCCGCGCTGGCGGCGGGCTTGGGCGCGGGCGCGGCGGCCTGCTTCTGCTCGTCGGGCAGCTCGCCCACCTTGGCGGTGAGCGCCAGGCTCTTGCCGTCGCGCCACACCTTCACCGGCACTTCCTTGCCGATCTCGGTCCCGGCGACGAGGCGGGGCAGCTCCTTCATCTCCTTCACGTCCTGGCCGTTGAAGGAGAGGATGATGTCGCCCCCGCGCATCTTGGCGACGGCGGCCGGTCCGCCGTCCTCCACCGAGGCCACCAGCGCGCCGGAGGGCTCCTTGAGGCCCATGCTCTCGGCGATCTCCGGCGAGACCGTCTGGATGCGCACGCCGAGCCAGCCGCGCCGGGCGTGGCCGAAGTGCCAAAGCTGGTCCACCACCACCTTGGCGGCGTCGGCGGGAATGGCGAAGCCGATGCCGATCGAGCCGCCGGAGGGCGAATAGATCGCCGTGTTGATGCCGATCACCTGGCCGTCCATGTTGAACAGCGGCCCGCCGGAGTTGCCGCGGTTGATGGCGGCATCGGTCTGGATGAAGTTGTCGTACGGCCCCTGCTGGATATCGCGTCCGCGCGCGGAGACGATGCCCGCGGTGACGCTGCCGCCCAGCCCGAAGGGGTTGCCGATGGCCAGCACCCAGTCGCCCACCCGCGAACGGTCGGAATCGCCGAAGGGCACCGCCGACAGCGGCTTGTCGGCATGCACCTGCAGCACCGCCAGGTCGGAGCGCTCGTCGCGCCCGAGCAGGGTGGCCTTGAGGGTGGTGTTGTCCTGCAGCGTCACGGTGATCTCGTCGGCGCCCTCGATGACGTGGTTGTTGGTCACCACGATGCCGGAGGGATCGATGATGAAGCCCGAGCCCAGGCTCTGCAGCTTGCGCGGGGCGGCGGGGCCGCGGTGGTTGCGCTCGAGGAAGTCGCGGAACAGCTGCTCGAAGGGCGACCCGGGCGGGAAGTTGGGCATTTCCGGCCCGGCCCCGCGGTCATCGCCGTCGCGCGCGGTGACGGTCTGGCTGGAGGCGATGTTGACCACCCCCGGCAGCAGCTTCTCGGCGAGGTCGGCGAAGCTGTCGGGGGCCGGACGGGCCCAGGCGGCGGGCGCCCAGGCCACGGGAGCGGTGAGCGTCAGCGCCAGCAGCGCCGCGGCAACCAGTCGAAGGGAGAAGCGCATCGGTCAGGGCTCCAGTTGCAGCCGGCCCGCGCACGCACGGGCCGGGGATTTGCATCGTCCGGGGAGGCAGCACGCCCAAGGTGGACGCAGGCGGGAGCCACGACAAGCCTCCCGCCTGCGTTCTCCGTCAGGGCGTCCCCTTCGCCGCGGCTCCGGCCTCCGGGCGCGGCGCCTCGCGCAGGGTGCGCAGGAAGTCGTCGGTGGGCGAGAGCACCAGCCGCGCCTTGCCCGCGTCGAAGGCCGTGCGATAGGCCTGCAACGTCCGCCACACCTCGAAGAAGTGCGGGTCGCGCTGGAAGGCGTCGGCGTAGATGGCGATCGCCTTGGCCTCGCCCTCGCCGCGCAGCTTGTCGGAACTGGCGTGGGCGTCGGCGAGGATCACCGTGCGGCTGCGGTCGGCGTCGGCGCGGATCTTGGCCGATGCCTCGGCGCCCTCGGCGCGGGCCTGCCGGGCGACGCGCTCGCGCTCGGCGTTCATGCGCGCGAGAATCGCCTGGGTGTTTTCCTCGGGCAGGTCGGCATGGCGGATGCGCACGTCCTCCACCGCGATGCCGTAGCCGCGCATCTCGCTATTCACCTGGTCGCGGATCAAACCCATGATTCGCCCGCGCTGGCTGGAGAGCACGTTGAGCAGCTGCTCGTTGCCGAGCACCCGGCGCAGCGAGGAGGAGACCACGTTGTTCAGCCGGGCGCGGATGCCCTCCTCGGTCGGCCCCACCGCCTGATAGTACTGCAGCGGGTTGGTGATGCGGTAGCGGGTGAAGCTGTCCACGATCAGCCGGCGCTGGTCGCCGAGGATCACCTCCTCGGGCGGCACTTCGTAGTCGAGCAGCCGGCGGTCGAAGACGATGACATTCTGGATCAGCGGCACTTTGACATGCAGGCCGGGTTTGCTGACCTGGCGCACCACCTCGCCGAACTGCACCACCAGCACCTGCTGGGTCTGCTGCACGGTGAACAAGGCGGAACCGGCCAGCAGGGCCAGCACCACGACGACGGCCGCGCCGATGGCGCCCGCGCGGTTCATCGGGAACCTCCCCGCGCCGCGGTGGGCGCGCTCTGGGATGTCGTCGCGGAGGACGCTCCCTGCGGGGCCTGGCGCGGCGCGGCGGCGCCGTCGAAGCCGGAAAGCGGCAGCAACGGCAGCAGCCCCTTCAGCTTGTCGTCGATCACGAGGGTCGGGGTCTTGCTGATAATCTCTTCCATGGTCTCCAGGTAAAGACGCTGCATGGTCACGTCCTTGGCGGCGTTGTAGGCCTTCAGCACCGAGAGGAAGCGCTGGCTCTGGCCGTTGGCCGTGGCGATGGCGGCGGTCTTGTCGCCCTCGGCGGCGGCGACCACGGCGGCGGCATCGCCGCGGGCGCGCGGCACGATGTCGTTGGCGTAGGCCTGCGCCTCGTTGCGCATGCGGTCGGCGTCGGTATTGGCGCGCTGCACGTCGCGGAAGGAATCGATCACCGCATCCGGCGGATCGACCTTCTGCAGCTGCACCTGGGTAATCTCCACTCCCGAGCCGTAGGTGTCGAGCACCGCCTGCACGCCGGTGCGCACGTCGTCCTCGATGTCCTTGCGGGCGTCGGTGAGGGCGGGCTGGATGGGCGTGCGGCCGATCACCTCGCGCATCACGCTCTCGGCCACCGACTTGATGGTGTATTCGGGGTTGCGGGTGTTGAAGAGGAAGTCCGAGGCCCCGCCGGGCTTGATCTGCCAGAACACCGTGAAGTTGATGTCGATGATGTTCTCGTCGCCGGTGAGCATCAGGCTCTCGGCGTTGACCTGGGCGGCGAGTCCGCCACGGGTCTGCGAGCGCATCGTCTCGGGCACGGAGCGGTAGCCGATCTCGATGCGGTTGATGCGCGTCACCGGCGGCTTGATGACGGTCTCGATGGGCCACGGCAGATGCCAGCGCAGGCCGGGCTGGGTCCAGTATTCATAAGCGCCGAAACGCAGCACGACGCCCTGTTCGTCGGGCTGGACGTTGTAGAAGCCGCTGGCCAGCCACAGGCCGACCGCGGCGGCGCCGATCAGCAGGAAGCCGCGCCGGCCGGAGAATCCGCCCGACCCGCCGCGGTCGGCC
>CALNAL010000005.1 GCA_937874445.1 uncultured Acetobacteraceae bacterium
CGAGATCTGCGCATGTCTCGTGGGCTCGGAGATGTGTATAAGAGACAGCCAAATACCCCAACATCACCCGCCGCCACTTCGCCGCCCGCGGGGTGAACGCCGACGTGGTGCATCTCAACGGCGCCATGGAGCTGGCCCCCGGTCTGGGGCTGACCCGGCTGATCGTCGATCTGGTCGCCACCGGCTCGACGCTGAAGGCCAACGGGCTGGTGGAGACCGAGACCATCGCGCACATCACCTCGCGGCTGATCGTCAACCGCACCGCGCTCAAGACCCGCCCCGAGCTGATCTCCGGCTGGATCTCCCGCTTCCGCACGGCGCTGGCCGGAATCCAGGAGGGCGCGGCATGATCTTCCTGCGCTCCGACGCGCCCGATTTTCCGCAGCGCTTCCAGGCCCTGCTGGAGCAGGCCCGCGCCACCACCGCCGATGTGGCGGGGGCGGTGACGAGCATCATCGCCGAGGTGCGCGCCGGCGGCGATGCCGCGCTGTGCGCCGCCACGGCGCGCTTCGACCGGTTGCAGCTCACCCCGGAGCGGCTGCGCATCTCCGAGGCCGAGGTGGACGCCGCCGTCGCCCGGGTGCCCGCCCCCCTGATGGACGCCCTCGACGTCGCGGCGCGGCGCATCGAGGTGTTCCACCGTGCCCAGCTCCCCGCCGACCTGGAAATGACCGACGCGGAAGGGCTGCGGATGGGGATGCGCTGGACGGCGCTCTCCTCGGTGGGGCTCTACGTGCCGGGCGGCAAGGCCGCCTACCCCTCCTCGGTGCTGATGAACGCCGTCCCCGCGCGTGTCGCCGGGGTGGCGCGCATCGCCATGTGCGTGCCCACGCCGGGCGGGGTGCTCAACCCGCTGGTGCTGGCCGCGGCCCGGCGGGCCGGGGTTTGCGAGATCTATCGTGTGGGCGGCGCGCAGGCCGTGGCCGCGCTGGCCTGGGGCACCGAGAGCATCGCCCCGGTGGACCGCATCGTCGGCCCCGGCAACGCTTATGTCGCCGAGGCCAAGCGCCAGGTGTTCGGGCGTGTCGGCATCGATGCCATCGCCGGCCCCTCCGAGGTGGTGGTGCTGGCCGATGCCGCGCAGGACCCCCGCCGGGTGGCGATCGACCTGCTCGCCCAGTCCGAACACGACGAGGCCGCCCAGGGCATCCTGATCTCCACCGATGCGGCCTTTGCCGAGCGTGTGGCCCAGGCCGTGGCCGCCGAGATCCCCACCCTCGCCCGCGCCGCCATCGCCGGCGCCTCGTGGGAGCGCCATGGCGCGGTGATCGTGGTGCCCGACTGGGACGAGGCCGCCGCCCTGGTGGACCGCCTGGCGCCGGAGCATCTGGAGATCATGACCGCCGACCCGCAGGCGATCTTCGCCAAGGTGCACCACGCCGGCGCGGCCTTTCTCGGCGCCTCCTGCCCGGAGGCACTGGGCGACTACGTGGCCGGCCCCAATCATGTGCTGCCCACCGGCCGCACCGCCCGCTTCGCCTCCGGACTCTCGGTGTTCGACTTCCTCAAGCGCACCACCTGGCTTGCCGGCGACGACGCGGCACTGCGCAACATCGGCCCGGCAGCCATGGCCCTGGCGGAGGCCGAGGGACTGCAGGCACATGGCCGATCGATCGGTATTCGCCTGGAACGCAACGCCAGCGCTTGACCCAACCCCGGCAGGTGACCATGTTGCGGCCACTCCATGCCCGTAAAGGAATCGCATGTCGAAAGAAGACATGATCGAGTTCAGCGGAACGGTGACGGAACTCCTTCCGAACGCCATGTTCCGCGTCAAGCTCGACAACGACCACGAGATCCTGGCCCACACCAGCGGCAAGATGCGCAAGAACCGCATCCGCGTGCTGGCCGGCGACCGTGTGAACGTGGAAATGACCCCCTATGATCTGAGCAAGGGCCGGATCACGTTCCGGTTCAAGTAAACTGCCCGGTGCAGGTAAACTGGTTCCTCGTCTGATCCTCGCCTCGGCCAGCCCGCGGCGCCGTGACCTGCTCGCCCAGATCGGCATCGTTCCCGAGGCCGTGTCCGTCCCGGACGTGGACGAAACGCCGCGCCTGCGCGAGCCGCCGCGTGCGCTCGCCCTGCGTCTGGCGCGCGCCAAGGCGAATGCGGTGGAGGCCGGCGGCGATGACATCGTCCTCGCCGCCGACACCGTGGTGGCCTGCGGGCGACGCGTGCTGCCCAAACCGGCCACCCGCGACGCGGCCCGCCACTGCCTGGAGATGCTCTCCGGGCGGCGCCATCAGGTGCTCACCGCGGTGGTGGTGCGGCGCGGCGACGGGGTGTTCGGCGAACGGCTGGTGGTCTCCGCCGTAACCTTCGCCCGGCTGGACGGGCCGCAGATCGCCGCCTATCTCGCCGGCGGCGAGTGGGAGGGCAAGGCCGGCGGCTATGCCGCGCAGGGACATGCCGCGGCGTTCATCCGCTTCCTCTCGGGCTCCTATTCCAACGTGGTCGGGCTGCCGCTGTTCGAGACCGCCAACCTGCTGCGCGGACTCGGCTACCCCGTGCCCTGAGGGCAGTGCCATGAGGCCCCTCTTCCCGTGAAACTCCTGGCCTCCTGCTCGCCCGGGGAAATCCGCGTCGCCGCCCTGTCCGGCGACGAGATGGTGGATTTCGCGATCTGGCGGCCGGGATGCCCCGATGGCGTGGGCGACCTGCATCGCGGACTGGTGGCGGCACGGGTGTCGGCCATGGCGGGCTGCTTCGTGCGGCTGGCCGGCGGGGCCGAGGGTTTCCTGCCCGACAGCGATGCCCCGGAGGGGCTGACCGGGGGCGCCGCGGTGGGCGTGCGCGTGCGCCGTGCCGCGCGTGGCGGCAAGGGGCCGCGACTGACCGGGCGGATTTCCGATTCCGAACTGGCCCAGGTGGAGGCCGGAACCGGCCTCGCCCTGCTGAAGCGCGGCCCGGGGGCGGTCGAGGTTCTGGCGGCGCGCTATCCCGGCGCCGAGGTGGCGGTGGACGACGCCGGCGTGATGGCCCGGCTGCGGCCGGCCCTGGAGGGGCGCCTGCGGCTGGTCACGGCGGCCTTCGATGCCGAGACCGAGGCGGCCGTGGCAGCCCTCGGCGAGGTCGAGGCCGCGCTGCCGGGCGGGGCCCGGATGAGCGTGACCCCCACCCCGGCCCTGGTGGCCATCGACGTCGATCTCGGCGCGGCCAGCGCGATGGGCGGCAGCAAGACGCGCGCCCAGATGGCGGCCAACCGGGCGCTGCTGCCGGCGCTGGCGCGACAGATCCGCCTGCGCAGCCTGGCGGGTGCCATCGTGGTGGACCTCGGCGGGCTGCCGGTGCGGGCCCGCGCGCGGCTGGCCCTGGAGCTGACCTCGGCGCTGGCCGACGACCCCGCGAAACCCCGGGTGCTGGGGATTACGGCCCTGGGACTGATCGAGATTCTGCGCCCGGGCGCGCATCCGCCATTGCACGAGATGCTGGCCGGCCCCCACGCGGCGGGACTCGCCGGGCTGCGGGCGGCGGATTCGCTGGTGCGGGCGACTCCCGCGTCTGCCCCCATCCTGCATGCCGCCCCTGCCGTGGAGGCAGCCCTCTCGGACGACACCGTCGCCCGGGACGACTGGACCCGACGGACCGGGCGGCCCTGGCCGGTGCGCGCCGAGGCCACGATGGGGGGATGCCAGTGGAGGCTCGAGCCATGAAAGACAAGGAATCCGTAGGGGCCGTCTGCCCCGTCTGCGGACGCCCGGCGACGCCGCGCTATCGCCCGTTCTGCTGCGCGCATTGCGCCGATGTGGACCTCGGCCGCTGGCTGCGCGCGGACTACCGCGCCCCCGTGCGGCCGGAAGAAGAGGAAGACGATTTGCCGGGTTGATTGCCGGCCGGGGGTGGGGTATCTGGGCGCCCACCGACGCGATGGCGGCGGGCCCAGGTAGCTCAGTTGGTAGAGCATGCGACTGAAAATCGCAGTGTCGGTGGTTCGATTCCGCCCCTGGGCACCATTCCCCCTCTCCCCCGACATCTCAAGACGTCCCATACCGCCTCATATTTTATTGAAATCATAGCGTATTCTATGATTTCAGCGTCGCTCGCCGTCCCCCGCTGCCCCTCTGGATATCGCCTCATCCTGCGGATTTGTTGGCCTCGACAGATACGGCGTGCCGCGCAGCCAAGGGCCGGGAGACTGATTACAAGCCTCCGATGGCGGAGGGCTCTACCTCCTTGTGAAGCCAAGCGGTACGCGGCTTTGGAACCAGGCATACCGGTTCGGCGGGAAGCAGAAGAAGCTCTCCCATGGCACCTATCCGTCCGTATCCCTCGCCGAGGCACGCCGGCTGCGTGACGAGGCCAAGAATCTGTCGGATCGTATCCGGGACGGCCCGTGGCAGCCGGTGCAAAGCGCTCGAAGCCCGGCGCCGTCGACGGTCGCAAGGTCGAACCACTCGGGATCGAAATGGCCGCCGCACCAGAGCCTGGTTTCCCGATGCGCGGGATCCTTGGGATCGCCGGGCACCTCCAGAAACCTCTCATAGCCTGGAATACCGCCGACGTCCTCGGGCGGGCGGGCACGCGCGCCGTCAACGCAGGTCGCGTTCCGGGGAGCGCTTTCGAGGAAGAGCCGCTCTTCGATTTCCACGGGATGATGCCAGTCGTCGCCAAAATCGTAGAGGTACGTGAACGCCGTGCCCGCGCTGCGGAAATCGCGCAGCCGGACCTCGCGTTCGTCGAAGACCTGTGGATCGCCGATGGCCGATCCCTCCGCGGCCTCAAGGGCATCAAGCCAAACTGGCAACTCCTCACTAGGTCAATGACGTGGCGGGTCGCGAGACCCGTGCCGATTTCTCGGCACGGTTTCCACACAGCCTGGTGAACGCCGCCTTCAAAACGAGGCACTCGGACCGAGGCCGGAATGGCTGCCAGGCACTTCGACAACGACCTGCCATTCCTGACCTCCGCGTCTGAATACGCGCGTCCGGGAAGCATCGTTCTCAAAGCGACTGAACCGTCACTGCCTCTTCCCCCCCCATGCATTCAGGGGGGAGATTCAATCAGCGGCGACCGGCATCACAGGTCGTTGCGGAAGCATGGCGGCTCGCAGCCGGGCCAGCACCGGCACGTCGGAGACTGGCGCGAACGGGTCGTCCACCGCGATCGGACGCCCGTCCTGCATCACCGTCACCCGGTCGGCGAACCCGCGCAGCAGGCGCAAATCGTGGGTGATGAAGAGAAACGCGCAGCCGGTACGCCGGCGCAGCGCAGTCAACAGAGCCATCATGCGCGCCTGGATTGCCACGTCGAGCGCGCTGACGGCCTCGTCGAGCACCAGCAACCGCGGCTCCAGTGCCATGGCGCGGGCAATGCAGAGGCGCTGCAACTGGCCGCCGCTGAAGCGATGCGCCAGCCTCCCGGGATCGACCTCGCCAAGCTCGACCGCTGCGATCAGGCTCCGTACCCGCTCGCGCAGTTCCGCCCCGGCCACGCCGGCATAGCGCAGCGGCTCGGCCACCACCTCGAAGGCGGAGAAACGCGGGCTGGTGGCCCCGTAGGGATCCTGGAACACCGCCTGGATGCCCCGTCGCACCGCCGCTGCCATGGGACCGCGCGCGCCGGCGAGCGGGGCGCCGTCGAACAGCACTTCGCCCGCATCTGGTCGTTCCAGTCCGAGCGCGAGGCGCCCGAGTGTGCTCTTACCCGCTCCGGTGGGGCCGAGGAGGGCAACGCATTCGCCGGCCCCGACCGAAAGCGAGGCCTCGTCCAGCACCCGCACCCGTTGGCGCGAGAACGGCCCGCCCTGGCGGTAGGATTTGCTCACGTCGCGCAGCTCCAGCAGCGTCATGCCGCGGTTCCTCCCTCGTAGAGGGCGTGATGAGCAGCAAGCAGGGCCCGCGTCGCGGCGGCACGAGGCGAAGCGAACAAGTCGGCGACCGGGCGTCGCTCGACGATGCGGCCGTGCTGGAGCACCGATGCGGTATCGGCGAGCCGCGCCACCACGGCGAGGTCGTGCGTCACCAGCAGGATGCCGATGCCCCGCCGGTCGCGCAGCCTCTCCAGCAGCACGAGCACCTGGGCCTGGGATTCGAGATCGAGGTCGGTGGTGGCTTCGTCGGCGAACAGAAAATCCGGGTCGCGGCACAGCGCCAGCGCGATCACCACCCGCTGCAGCATCCCCCCGCTGAGCTGGCATGGGTAGAGACCGAGCAGGCGTTCGGGGGTGGCGAACCCTACCTCGGCGAGCCGGCCGGCGGCCTCGGCGCGAGCGGCACGACCGCTGCAGGCAAGCGTCTCGCAAAAATGCCGACCGATGGTGACGAGCGGGTTGAGGCAGCTCGTCGGGCTTTGCGGCACCAGCCCGACGACACCACCGCGCAGCCCAGCCAGGCCGGGGCCCTCCAATACGGTTCCATCAAGGCGGATCGTGCCGGCGAGGCGGCGCACCCCGGGCGGCAGCAAGTCGAGCCAGGCGAGCAGGGACAGGCTCTTGCCGCCCCCGGAATTTCCCACCAGCGCCGCCACCTCTCCGCGTTCCACGGCCAGGTCGATCCCGTGGACCAGTTCGGTCTCCCCGGACGCCAGCACCAGCCCCTCGAGGGAAAGACGTTCCGCCATCACAAGGCCTCCGTCCCGCCCAGCGCGGGGTCGAGCCGGTCGCGCAGCGAGTCGCCCACCAGGTTGAAGCCCATCACCGTCAGCAGAATCGCCAGGCCCGGCAGCACGATCAGCCGCGGCGCTTCCCACACATAGGCGCGGGCGTCGCTGATCATGATGCCCCATTCCGGGGTGGGCGGCGCCACGCCGAGGCCGAGAAAGGAGAGCCCCGCCACGTGCAGCATCCAGTGGCCGAGATCGAGGGAGGCAAGCACCGCAATCTGTCCGGCGATGGCCGGCAGCACGTGGCGCCGGACGATCGCCAGTCGGCTTCCCCCGGCCACCCGTGCCGCGACGATGTAGTCGCGCTGGCGCAACTCCAGTGTCATGCCACGGATCAGCCGGGCGTACCAGGCCCAGTGCGACAGCACGATGGCGATCACCACGTTGGTCATGCCGGTGCCGAGCAGGCCGATCAGGAACAGGGCGAGCACCAGGGTGGGAATGGTCATGAAGGCGTCGCAGGTGCGCATCAACACCGCGTCCACCACGCCCCCGAGAAAACCGGCGGCACAACCGGCGGTGCCGCCGATCGCCAGCACCAGCACCAGGATCAGCCCGACCGCCCCGAGCGAGACGCGCGCCCCGGCCAGCAACCGGGCCAGCAGGTCGCGCCCCAGCGGGTCGGTGCCGAGCCAGTGGGCCGCCGAGGCCGGCTGCAACCGGGCCGCCGGGTCGATCGCGGCGGGATCAGCCGAAAGCAGCGCCGGTCCGACCAGGGTCGCCAGCACCAGCAGGACGATCATCGCGAGCCCCAGTCGCAACGTCCAGGGCCAGGCGCTGGTGGGTCCGGGCAGCGGCATCGTGGTCGCGCTCATCGTCCGGCCAGCCCCAGACGCAGACGCGGGTCAAGCCAGGCATAGGCGATGTCCACCGCCAGGTTGCACAGCACGAACACCAGCGTCATCACCACCACGAAGCCCTGCAGCGCCGGGAAGTCGCGGTTGGAGATCGCCTGCAACGCGTAGCGTCCCACGCCGGGCCAGCCGAACACCACCTCGACCACCATGGCCCCGCCGAGCAGTTCGCCCAGCGTCAGGCCGACGGCGGTAAGCGGCGGCAGCATGGCGTTAAGCAGCACGTGCCGGCCGATCACCGTGCGGCGCGGCAAGCCGCGGGCACGGGCGAACAACAGATGACGCGCGGAGAGATGGCCGAGCACGCTGGCCCGCACCAGCCGCAGCAGCACGCCGGCTGACATCGCCGCGGTGGCAATGGCCGGCAGCAGGAGGTGGCTCAAGCCGCCCCGCCCCATCGCCGGCAGCCAGCCCAGCCCCACGGCAAAAACCAGGATCAGCACGTAGCCTAGCCAGAAATTCGGCACGCAGACGCCGAGAAAGGCCACGGCGCGCGCGAGATGGTCGGGCCAGCGGTCGCGCGCCAGCGCCGCCGCCACGCCGAGCGGCAGGGCAAGCGCGAGGGTCAGCGCCAGCGCTGCCGCCGTCAGCTCCAGCGTGGCCGGCACAAAGATGGCGAGATCGTCCAGCACCGCACGATGCGTCACCCAGGAGTGGCCGAAATCGAGCCGCACCGCGTCGCCGAGCCAGGCGAGGTACTGTACCGCCAGCGGCCGGTCGAGCCCGAGATCGGCGCGGGCCTGGGCCACCGCCGCGTCGGTGGGCGGGATCTGCGACAGCCGCAGATAGTCCATTGCCGGGTCGCCGCGCCCGAGATGGAGCATCACGAAGATCGCCAATGACACCACCAGCAGCAGCGGCACCAGGCTCGCCAGACGCCGGGCAATGAAGCCGGTCATGTCGCTGGCCGGAGTTGCTCGAAGGGCATCTCGCTCTGCGTCGCCCCGAAGGGCATGGGCGCGAAGCGGCGGCTCTGCACGCATTTGTTGGTGAGGTAGGAGATCGGCAGATAGACCGCCGATGAATGCAGGGCGCGCAGCAGCCAAGCATAGTCCTCGCGCCGCCGCGCTTCGTTGGTTTCCTCAACGACGGCGGTGATGCGACGATCGATCTCGGGCTTTTCCGCCAGGCCGCGCTGGGCCTGGTAGTCGGCATGCGAGGGCGCCCGCATCGAGGCGAGGAAGGCGTGCGGGTCGTAGGGCGGCCCCCAGGTGTCGCCGAAAATCATGCCGAATTCGCCCGATTTCTGCCGCGCATAGAAGCTGGCCGGCTCCTCGCCGACCAGCCGTACGGAGATGCCGACTTTCAGGAGCATGCCCTGGACGGTCTCGGCCACCGCCTTCTGCAGCGCCTCGGGACCGACGAAGGAGAGGTCGAAGACCAGGGACTTGCCCTCGCGCTGGCGCACGCCGCCGCCCGCGGGGAGCTTCCAGCCGGCCGCCTCCAGCAGGGCGGCGGCCCGCGCCGGGTCGTAGCGGACCGGGGCAAGCCCGACGTCGGCATAAGGCACGTTGAGGGCAAACAGCGTGTGCGCCACCGGTTCCGCGTCGCGCAGGATGGAGTGCACCATGGCCTCGGTATCCACCGCGTGCTGGACGGCCTGGCGCACGGCGAGGCTGTCGGTGGGGAAACGGGCGGAGTTGAGTTCCAGCAACCTTGTGCCGATCGGCGGCGAGGATCGGGCCAGCAGATGCGGATCAGCGCCGAGGCGGGCGATGGCCTCGGCATCGAGCAGGTCGGTGCCATAGACGATGTCTATCTCGCCGCTTTGCAGGGCGAGCGCGCGGGTAGTGGCATCCGGCACCACCTTGACCACCAGCCGTTCCAGCACCGGCTTCGGGCCCCAATAGGTCTCGTTGCGCACGAAGATGTCGGACTCTCCCGGGATACTGCGCTCGAGCTTCCACGGGCCGGTGCCGATCGGGGCAGCGATGCCCTGCGCCGTATTGCCCCCCGGTGGAATCGCGGCCGGAGAAAGGAAGCGCATCGGACGGGGCAGCGACAGCTCGGCCAGGGTCGGATAGTAGGGTGTGCGCAGATGCAGCCGGAAGGTGGCGGCATCCGGCGCATCGAATCCCGCGATCCGCTCGACCAGCGCGAGCCAGGCATGGCGGGCGCGATTGGCCATCACCGCCGCGAAATTGGCTGCCACCGCAGGGGCGTCGAAGGGACGACCGTCGGAGAAGCGCACGCCCTCGCGCAGATGGAAGGTGTAGTCGCGCCCGTCAGGGCTGATCTCCCAGGCGCGGGCAAGCCAGGGCACGATCCCGCCCCCCTCGGTGTAATGGACCAGGGGTTCGTAGACCATCGACTGGGCGAACATCTGGTTGGGCGAATAGAGGTGCGGATTGAGGGGGCCGACATTGAACGGCCAGGCGATCCGCGCCTCGGTCGGCGCCGTCGAAGCCGCACCGCTGCGCGACCAGACCGGCAGGCCGAGCGCAGATCCCAGGATAAGCAATGACCGCCGATGCATGGGGCCTCCAATCCGGTCCGGGATAGTGAGCGTGGTATGACGTTTTCAAAAATCGTCATATTCCTGCGCTTGACGTGCTGCAAGATCCCGCATGGGCCGGGGTGCCGTTCCGCTCGCAGCCAGCCCACAACGAGCGCCCCGGTCGGACGCGCAGCCGACATGGTCGAGCCCCCCCTCCGCCTTCCTGGCGCAATCCTTGGTTTGGCCGCGGGCCGAACGGATCGAGCCAGTGGTGCCGTCAGACGCGGCCAGGGAGTTGCGCGACGCCCCTCGACATCCGCGACGTCAATCCCGACGAGATGAAGGTGCCAGCGACGGCCTGAATGGACCGGTCAGGGACGCTCGCCGCGTTCGAGGCGCCCATCGATTTCGGCGAGTATCGGCAGCAGGCTGGCCACGCTGTCGATCGTGTAGTGTGCGCCGGCGCGCCGCATCCGTGCGGTGGCATCGGCGCGGCGGGCGGCGCGTTCGGTGGCGCACAAGGCTTCCGCTTCGGTGCGCGGCAGGCCGAGCAGGTTGCCGCTCATGGTCACGCCCACCGTCCAGGCCCCGGCGTTGAGTCCCTCGCCGATGCCAACCTCGGTATCGTCGATCTTGACGGCGCGCCAGGCCGGATAGACCCCGAGATCAGCCAATACCTTCCAGGTCGGGAAGGGGCTTGGCCGCCCCTGGGGAACGTCGCCTGCACAGGCCATCGCCTCGCAGGTGAAGCCCTGCCCGGCGGCCAGGGGCAGCACCGGGGCTATGATCTCACGCGTGTAGCCGGTGGTCGTGCCGATGCGCAGCCCCTCCTCGTGCAGCGCGCGGGCGAGTTCGGCAGTGCCGGGAATCAGTTCGGCATGCTGGCCGGCGGAAACCACGTTCCTGGGCACGAACGCCTTGTACACGGCGTCGATGTCCGCTTCGTCGGGGGGGAGGCCATGGTGCCCTTCCCACTGGGCGGCGATACGCGGCATGGCAAGCAGCGCAGCGACGTGCGGGCGCTTGGCCAGGCCCATCGGGATGCGCGCCTCGGCAATGGTGATCTCGACACCGAATTCCGCGAAGGTCGAGACGAAGGCGCCCATCGGCGCGAGCGAGCCGTAGTCCACCACGGTTCCAGCCCAGTCGAATACGACGGCCCGGAGATGCCTGAAGGCCATGACGGAAAACTCCTTGCGACAGCCTCAGCGTACCGCGGCGCGGCTGGCGAGGCGCGAAAGCGCGGTCAGCACGATCACCGTGGCGAGGCCGAGGAGAGTGGTCAGGGTGGCGGCGTCAAACACCGCGCCGCGGTCGGACAGGGCGAAGATGTGCACCGGCAGCGTCACCCAGCTTGGCGGATAGACCATGATGGTGGCACCGAGTTCGCCCATCGAGAGAGCAAAGCTCAACGAGAAGGCGGAGATGAGATAGGGCGCCAGCAGCGGCAGCGTGACGCGGCGCAAGCGATAGAAAGGCGAAGCGCCGAGGCTGGAGGCGACCTCTTCGCAAGCAAGGGGAACGCGTGTCAGGCCGGCGCGGACGTTGCCATAGGTGAAGGCGCTGATGAGCACGAAATGCGCCGCCAGCACGATCCACCGCGTGCCGTTGAGCAGAAAGGGCGGATGGCTGAAGGCCACCAGCAACCCGAGGCCGACCGAGACCGAGGGAACCGCGGAGGGCACGAAGAATAGCACGTCGAACAACCGGGCACGCTGGCGCGGAACCTCGCGCAGGGCGAGAGCCGCCCAGGTGCCGCTGATCAGCGCCACGGCCGAAGCGATGAAGCCGGTCGCGAGGCTGGTGGTGAGGCTCGCGAGGCTGTCTCCTTCAAGGGAGGCTGCGTAGTGAGCCAGGGTAAAACCCGACGGCAGCACGCCATTCCATTGACGGGCGAAGCTGGCGACCACGATGACGCCCATCGGCAGGCCATAGATGACCAGCATCAGCGGCACCACCAGGGCCCAGACGAGCAGGCGGCCGGATCTAGACCAGACCAGCACGGGCGCCCCCGAAGCGGCCGAGCACACCGCGATAGACCGCATAGAGCGCAAGCGAGAGCGCCACATTGACCACCGCGATGACCGCCGCCGAGGTGTAGTCGAACTCCTGGATCGCCTTGCCGTAGATCAGCAGCGGCAGCGTGATGACATCCTTGGCTCCGATGAACAACACGATGCCGAATTCGTTGACCGTCAGCAGCAGGCAGAGACTGCCTCCGGCAAGCAGGGCCGGCAGGGCTGCGGGCAGGATGATGTGCCCCACGATGCGCCAGGGACGCGCACCGAGGCTGCTGGCAACCTCGATCTGCGCCGTTTCGATAGTGGAAAATGCTGCCAGCAGCGGGCGCATCACGAACGGCGTGTAGACGGTGATCTCCGCGAGAATCACGCCCCACTGGGAATAGAGAAAATCGACCGGCGGGAGCGCAAAGCCGAACTCCCGCATCAGCCCGGCGTTGAGCAGCCCGGCGGAGCCGTAGACGAAGGTGAAGGCGAGCGTGACCAGGAAGGTCGGCAGCGAAATGATGGCGTCGATCAGCCTGCCGGCAAACTTCACGCCGGCAAAGGGAACGAACGCAATCGCCATCGAGAGGGTGAAGCCGAGCACCAGGCAGCCGAGCGTGGAAAGCGCGGCGATGACGACGGTGTGCTCCAGCCCGTCGAGAAACAGCACGGAGCCGAGCACTTCGCGGAAAGCGGCCAGGGAGGCAGGCGCGCCCTCCTCCCCGAAGGCGGCGCGCAGGATCAGCGCAAGAGGATAGAAAAACAGCACCGCCAGCACCAGCGAGGGGGCGATGAGCCACAGCCCGCGCGGTGGCTGCGCCGGGCGACGGGGCAGCGTGCAGAAGGCCGCGATGTCAGCGACGGTCGGCATCTTCGGGCACCAGGCTGACGTCGGCCGGGTCGCAGAAGACCTCGATGCGGCTGCCGATCGTCGGCGGGCTGCCGCCCGGCGGGCAGGTCATGAGCAGGCGATCGTCGCCGATGCCCAGGGAGAGGTTGAGCACTTCGCCCTGCCACTGGACGCTCTCCACCGCGGCGAGGAGACGATTGGCGGCGGGCGAGGCAGCGGCAAGGCGCAGGTGGTGCGGGCGGATGCAGAGCAGGGCACGACGCTCCGGCGGCAGCGAATGGGGGTTGCGCGCTTCCAGGCTCATGCCGGCGATGCTGACGCGGGCACGCCCGTAGGCGATCGGCAGGAACTTGGAAACCGCGAGAAGATTGGCGCGGCCGAGAAATTCCGCGGCGAAACGGGTAGGTGGCGACTGGTACAGCGGCCGGGTGCGGTCGAAAGCCTGCAACCGCCCGTCCCGCATGATGCCGATGTGGTCAGCCAGGGTGAGCGCCTCGGTCTGGTCGTGGGTGACATAGAGCACGGTCAGCTCTGGAAGATCGCGGTGGAGACGGGCGATCTCGTCCACCATGGCGCGGCGGATCTGGGTGTCGAGCGCGGAAAGCGGTTCGTCGAGCAGCAGCACCTGGGGCTTGACGGCAATGGCACGGGCGATCGCCACACGCTGTTGCTGCCCGCCGGAAAGCTGGCGCGGGTAGCGCTGCGCGTAGGCCCTCATGCCGACCATGTCGAGGCAGGCCGGCACGCGCTCGGCGACGACGCGGCTTGCGATGTGGCGGGCCCGCAACCCGAAGGCGACGTTCTCGGCGACCGTCATGTGAGGGAACAGCGCGTAGTTCTGCACCACCATGCCGATGTTGCGTTCGTGGGGGGCGATGTCGGTGACGTCGCGCGCGCCGATGGAGATGCGCCCTGCCGAGGGGCGCACGAAACCGGCGACCGCGCGTAGCGCCGTGGTCTTGCCCGAGCCCGAGGGGCCGATCAGGGCGACGATCTCGCCCGGATTGACGGTGAGCGTGAGCCCTTCGAGAACGGTGGTCTCGCCATAGGTGACGGAGATGCCCTCGAAGTGGATGCGGCTCGCGCCTGCCGCCGCGGCGAGACGGGAGCCTCCTGGGCTCCCATCCGCCACGCGCTCCAGGGTCTGGGCCTGGCTCATCACTTCGCCGCAGTGGCCTGGTTGTAGGCGGCGACATCGCCCTTGAGGTCGGCCAGAACCTGGTTCCAGTCCGGCGACCAGATCTCGACCCCCTTCATCATGGCCTCGAGCTTGCCGAAGTTGGCGTCGGAGGGATGCACATCGGCACGCACAGGCAGGCCCTGGGCAACGGTGCTCACGCTTTCCTGCGCTTCCCTGGCGAGCAGGAAGTCGATCAGCTTCTTGCCGTTGCCGGCATCGGGGGCGCCGGCGACGAGGCCGATGTAGTAGGGCAGGGCAAAGGCCGTGCGCCGGCCGTCGGGACCGGCGGGGAAGAACACGGCGATGTTGGGATTGTCGGCCTGCTGGGCAAGGTTCATCTGCAGGTCGCCGTTGGCCACGTAGATCTCACCCTTGTTGACCAGGGCGGTGAGCTTGCCGGTCGAGGCAGAGGGGCCGAGGTTGTTGACCTGGAGCTTCTTGAGGTAGTCGAAGCCGGCTTCCTTGCTGCCAAAGGCGTGGAACACCTGAAGCATCAGCGCGGTGCCGTCGCCAGCCTGGCCGGGAGTGGAATATTGCAGCTTGTGCCTGAACTCCGGCGCGAGCAGGTCGGCGTACGACTTGGGGGCGGCCTTGAGAACCGCGGCGTTGTAGATGAAGTTGGGATAGTTGTTGATCAGCGCGACATAGAGCCCCTTGGGGTCCTTGTCACGAGCGGCGATCTGCTCGGCCCCGGCCGGCGTGTAGGGGGCGAGCAGGCCGTCGGCGGCGGCCTTCTGCATGAAGGGCGGCAGCGTCACCAGGACGTCGGCCTGGGTGTTGGACTTCTCCTTGGCGATGCGGTCCACCACGCCAGAGGAACCGGCCTCGACGTACTGCACCTTGATGCCGGTCGCCTTGGTGAAGGCAGCAAACTCGTTGCCGTACCAGCTCGGGTTGCCGTCGTGCAAGCCGTCGGCGCTGTAGATGGTGACGACACCGCTGTCGGCACGCGCGGTGCCGGCCGCCAGCGTCGCCGCCAGAAGGGCCGCCCCCAGGGCAATCTTCGTATGCATGATCTCTCTCATCCAAAGGAGAAGCCAGGGGCGGCCGATCCGTCCCCGCGTGCCCGGACCGGAGCAGGTTTCCCAACTGCAATCGGGCGCATGAGGCTTCCAATAGTTTGTCCAACATGTAAAATCTATTTATGTTATGGAATACAAGATTTAAATTATATGTGAGATACTGCATTAATATTATGAACACAAAAGTGCAATCAAACCGTCGCACAAAATCGCTTCTCCCCTTGGGCACGGGTCAACCGGCAAGCACGGCAGCCTCGAAAATGGCGAGGGCGCGATCGAGATCCGCGCGCGCGATGACGAGCGGGGGCGAGAGCGTCAACACGTTGCCACTGCTGATCTTGAAGCTCAGTCCCTCGTCCAGGCAGCGGTAGAGAATCCGCTCGGCCCGGGCCGGGTCGGGAGCGTCGTCGCTGCATCCCGCGACGATTTCCACGCCGAGCATCAGCCCGCGCCCGCGGATGTCGCCGACCCAGGGGACGCGTTCCGCCAGGGTCTCGAGACGCGTGCGGGCCTGGGCGCCCAGCTCCGCCGCGCGCTCGGCCAGCCCCTCCTCGCGGAGAATCGCGAGCGTGGTCAGGGCGGCCCGGGCACAGAGCGGATTTTTCTCGTGCGTGTAGTGGCCAATCGCATAGTCGCCGGCTACATCGAGGTCGTGGCGCGCCACCACCGCGGCGATCGGCAACATCGCGCCTCCCAGCGCTTTTCCGAGCACCAGGATGTCGGGCACCACGCCTTCGTGCTCGCAGGCGAAAAAGCGGCCGGTCTTGCCCAGACCCGTGGGGATCTCGTCGAAGATCAGCAGCGTGCCGTGGCGGTCGCAGGCGGCGCGGACCTCCTTCCAGAATCCCGGCGCGGCAACCAGCGGGGAGGCGCGCATGGGCTCGGCAATGAAGGCGGCGACGTCGCCTTCGCGCTCGAGTACATAGGAGATGGTCGCCGCACAGGCCCGCGCGGAATCGGCGAGCGAATGCGTGCCGTAGGGACAGCGATGCGCCGCCCACGGCGCGACGTGTTCCGCGCCGGGAAGCAGCGGGCCCGCGATGCCGGAGCGGAAGGTCGCCTCGCCGCCCACGCTCGCCGCCCCGAATCCCGCCCCGTGGAAGGCATCCCAGAAGGAGAGGGTCTTGAAGCGCCCCGTGGCGGCGCGGGCGAGCTTGAGGGCCACCTCGATCGCATCCGAGCCCCCGGTGGTGAACAGCACCTTGTCGAGCCTGCCCGGAGCCAGGCGGCCGAGGGTTTCGGCGAGCGCCACGGATGTCTCGCAGGTGAAACGGCGCGGGGCGAAGCAGAGTTCGTCCATCTGCGCCCGCAGCGCCGCCTTCAGGCGCGGATGGGCATAGCCGATGTGATGGACCGAGTTGCCGTGGAAATCCATGTAGCGCCGGCCTGCGAGATTCTCGATCCAGATCCCTTCGGCATGGGCGATGGCGTCGAGACAGGGCGTGGACAGGCTCTGGTGGAGGAAGGCACGGGAATCGCGCTCCAGCAGTTCCCGCGTCGGCGCATGAGCCATGCTGGCGCGCCGGGTGGCGCCGGCGGCGGAGGTGTTGGCTTCGCCCTCGGTGTGCGTATGCGCGGTCATGGCGCGCTCAGGCGGCGAGAGCGACGCGCTGCGCCAGCGCCTCGGGCGCCGGGGCCGCGCTGCGCACACCCATCTCGGCGAGGCAATCGCATGCCGCCGCCACCACGCGACGCATGACCCTCTCGTCCATGCGCCCGATGCAGCCAAGGCGAAAGCTCTCCGTCTGCGTGAGCTTGCCGGGATAAATGATGAATCCCTTCTGCTTCATCAGTTCGTAGAAGCGCGGAAACCGGAAGGCTGGATCGGCAGGACTGAAGAACGTGACGATGATGGGAGAAAGCCAACGATCGGGCAGCAGGGTCTCGAAGCCCGCCGTGCGCATGCCGTCGACCAGCACGTCGCGGTTGCGCATGTAGCGTGCGCCGCGTCCGGCGACGCCCCCTTCGGCCGCGTGGATCTCCAGCGCCTTGAGAAAGGCTGCGACGGCGTGCGTGGGCGGCGTGAAGCGCCACTGCCCCGACGTCTCCAGGGTCTCCCACTGCGCGGCAAGGTCGAGCGAGAGGGAGTGGCAGCGCCCCTTCGCCGCCGCCAGATCGCTGCGGCGCGCGAAGACGAAGCCGAAACCCGGCACCCCCTCGATGCATTTGTTCGCCGAGGAAACGAGGGCGTCGTAGCGGAAGTCTGAGAGCGCGGCAGGCACGGCCCCGAAGGCGCTCATCGAATCGACCAGGAGACGACACCCGGCGGCGTAGGCGGCGCGGGAAATCTCCGCCACCGGATTGAGGATTCCCGAACTCGTCTCGCAATGCACCGCGAACACGTGGGTGAGCGCCGGATCGGCCGCCAGGGCCGCCGAGACGTCCTCGCCGCGAGGGGGAAGATAGTCGCCCGTGTCGATCACCGTCACGCCACGGCCGATGCGGCGCAGCGTCTCGGCGGCACGCTTGCCGTACGCGCCGTTGGCCAGCACCAGGACCTTGCCCTCGCGCGGCACCAGGGTGCCCAGCATCGCCTCGACGCAGAACGTGCCGCTGCCTTGCATCGGCACGCACGTGAAGGCGCCGTCGGCATCGCCGATCAGCGCGAGCAGGTCCTGGCGCAAGCGGGCGGTGAGGGCGCGGAAGTCGCCGTCCCACGAGCCCCAGTCGCGCAGCATGGCCTGCTTGACCTCGCGGGCGGTGGTCAGCGGGCCCGGGGTCAGCAGATAGGGTTCGCCCAGCGCGGGCGGGGCAAAAGGATCGCGGGCGGCGGACATCTCGGGGCACTCCCTTCGGGAAACAGCGAAGGCCTCACTATCGGCATCCGGAACCCATCCGCTAAATCGCTATTTTGGATTGAAACATAAGTTTCAACGATACCTCGGCGACATGGCCTCATGATGGTGCGGAAAACCATTCCCTGCCGGCATTCCCTCGCCGGCCCCGATCGCAGGAGACGCCGTGCGCTACGTCCAGTTGCGGGCCTTCCACTATGTCGCGACGCATGGCGGCTTCTCCCGAGCCGCCCGCGAGCTGCATCTGACCCAGCCGGCCATCTCCGACCAGGTCCGCAAGCTGGAAGAGGAGTACGACGTCCTGCTCTTCAGTCGCCAGCGCAAGCAGATCGCGTTGACGCCGGCCGGCGAGAAGCTGCTCGCCATCACCCGCCGGATGTTCGACACCGAGAGCCAGGCGCTCGATCTCCTGTCGGAATCGCGCGCCCTGCGGGCGGGACGGCTGCGGCTGGTGGTCGATGCGGTGCATCACGTGCTGCCGGTCCTTGCCGCCTTTCGCGCGCATTATCCCGGGGTGGCGGTCTCGGTGCGGGCGGGCAACACCGAGACGGTGATGGCGGCGCTGATGGGCTACGAGGCGGAGGTGGGCGTGCTCGGCGAGATGCCGGCCCTGCGCGAGGTCGATACGCTGCGCCTCGACGCCACGCCGATCTGCGCCTTCGTGGCCGTCGGTCACCCCCTGGCACGGGAGGGCACCTTCGGCTGGGCTCGCCTCGCACGCCTGCCGCTGGTCATGCGCGAGCCGGGCTCGCACACCCGCCAGATGGTGGAGGCGGCGGCGGCGCGGGCGGGCGTGGAACTCGGCTGCGCCATCGAGGCGGAGGGGCGCGAAGCGGTGCGCGAGATCGTGGCGCGGGGGCTCGGGGTCGGCTTCATCTGCCAGGCGGAATTCGGCAACGATCCACGGCTGGTCTCGATCCCTCTGGAAGGGCGGCCCATCCTGATGGAGGAGGTGCTGGTCTCTCTCTCCGAGCGGGCCGAAACCAAGGCGATCCATGCCTTCTTCGAGACGGCGCGTGGAATCAAGGCGCTGCAGGTACAATGGCCGCCGGTCGCGAATCAAGCTCGCGGCGGTTCTGGATGAGTCCCGGGGATGACGCCTTTCGCGGGCAAAATCCGAGGCGGTTTCTTGAAGCTTTCATGACGCTCTTGCCGACTCGTCGAGGGAGCATGGATCAAATCCAGGGAGTGTGTACGGATTCGACCCGCATCAGGCCGCAGACACATGCCATGACAACGGCAAGACCTCCGATGGGCTTTTCCCGACACGGGACAATGCGCTCGAGGCGCTGCTGCGGCAGGCTTTGCCAATTTATTCCGAAATCGTTATGAACAACCTCCTTCCCGCCCCCGTCGCTCCGATCCCGGGCTCCCACGTCCTGGAAATCTTCTATTTCGACGCGGGAGGCGGCCACCGGGCCGCCATGACGTCGCTGCGCAGCGTGATCGCCGAGCGTCATCCCGACTGGACCGTCGTGTCCGTCGATCTGCAACACCTACTGGAACCCGTCGACCCGGTACACCGAGTCACCGCCAGGGTCACCCGCCCGCTGCGCCAATGGCTCGCCCCTGTGGCACCGAACCTGCGCTTCGGTCCGGTCCAGTCCCAGTCTGTGTACAATGCCGCTCTCCGGCACGGCGCCACCTATTCCTGCGGCGTCGTCCTGCCGATGCTCAAGCTCTATATCAAACGCCACTCCCCGGCGATCGAGGCCGTGCTGCGTGCCTACTGGTGCGCCTCGGAAAGGCCGGTCCCCGACATGGTCGTTTCCGTCGTCCCCAATTTCAACGGCTGCCTCTTTCGCGCGCTGAAGGCCGTCCACCCCGGCGTTGCATATGTCACCATCATGACGGATCTGCTCGATTGTCCCCCGCGCTTCTGGATGGAAGATCAGGACCAGGTCCTCATCGTCGGCACCAAGCGCGCGGCCCGCCAGGCACGGGAAAGCGGATTCTATGCCCCGCACAAGGTCTTTCAGGTCTCCGGCATGATGTTGCGCCCGGAGTTCAGCCATCCCCCCGCGCGGTCGGCCCTGACACGGCAGGACCTCGGACTCTCGCCCAACCGCCCGGTTGCCCTCGTCATGTTCGGCGGAAACGGTTCGGGATCGGCACGATTGATCGTGGAGAAACTCGCCGCTGCTTTCCCCGCCCTGCAGACCATCGTGCTGTGCGGTTCCAACCGCCGTCTGTTGCAGCAACTCGGGCACCGGCAGGGGTGCGCCGCCGTCGGCTTCGTCAGCAACGTCGCCGACTACATGCGCCTGGCTGACTTCTTCATCGGCAAGCCCGGTCCCGGCAGCCTCAGCGAGGCGGTGCAGACGGGGTGTCCGGTCATCGTCGAGGGCAACGCCCGCACCATGCCGCAAGAGCGGCCCAACCTGGCGTGGGTGAAGGAGAACAGGCTCGGCATCGTCGTGCGCAGCTTCCGTCGCAGCCTGGTCAAGGCGGTTCGGCGCATGCTCTCCGACCTTCCTATCTACCAGGCCAACCTTCGCCGCAACGTCCCCGCCAACCGCGCCGTCTTCGAGGTCGTCGAAATCCTCGAGCAGGTACCCGGCCGCGAACGCCAGCGCGATGACATCGAGTCCAGCTCTCGGGATTTCCCCTTCCCCGCCATGCAGGACGGGGAGACCGGCGCCCCCCTGTCATCGGGCCGGCGCCCCTGCGGCCGGGATCGGCCAGGCCCTCTCGCATGAGGGGAAGCTGCGATCCCGGCCTCGTAATGTAAACGTTTTCATCCTGTCGCCGGACTGTCATGCTCCCCCGCTAGAGAGAGGGCATGGATTGTTCACCGCCCTCCCGCCCTGTCTCTTATACACATCTCCGAGCCCACGAGACATG
>CALNAL010000006.1 GCA_937874445.1 uncultured Acetobacteraceae bacterium
GCGCCGCCGCCGGCCAGGATCAGCGGGCGCTCGGCGGCACCGAGCAGGCGGGCGTGGCCATGCCGGCGCGGCCCCACACGTCCACCGGGCATTCCAGCGCCACCGGGCGGGAGCGGAAGCTCTGCGCCTCGGCCAGCGCGCGGGCCACCAGGCCGGGGGCGGCGGCCGGCGAGGGAATGCGGGCGGCGAACTTGGTCAGATGGCGCATCAGGCCGAGCTGGTCGGGCAGCTCGTGCAGGTGGCCCCAGCCGCGGTCGAGCGCCTCGGCGGGGATCTGCCCCACCAGCGCCAGCACCGGGGCGCCCAGGCCGTAGGCGGTGAGCAGGGCGGCCGAGGCATTGAGCAGGCCCGGGCCCGGCACGGTGGCGAACGCCTGCGGCCGGCCCGTCGCCAGCGCCGCGCCCAGCGCCATGTAGGCCGCCGTCTGCTCGTGGCGGGTGTGGAGCAGGCGCATCCGCCCCTCGCTGCGGGCGATGGCGTCGAACAGCGCGTCGTTGTGGATGCCGGGCAGCGCGTAGAGAGTGGAAAGGCCATGCGCCAGCAGGGTTTCGAGCACGGCTTCGGCGGTGGTCATGTGGGGCATGGCTGATCCTTAGAATCAGGGACGCGCGCGGATATTGACACGGCTTCCCCCGGGTTAGACAACGCCAGTCTCCCTGGCGCAATGGGATCGAATCCGTCGTGACCTACTGTGACGGCGGCAATTTTATAACCGCGGAGACCTCCATGGCGACGCCCCGTTCCTCCCTCCTGCTGACGGCCCTGACGCTCGGCGGGATCGTCTTCGGGGCCTTTACCACCTCCGCCGCCGCGGCGGACACCTTGCGCATCGGCGTCAGCGTGGCCGCCACCGGCCCGGCCGCCTCGCTCGGCATCCCCCAGCGCAACACCATCGCCGTCCTGCCCAAGAAGATCGACGGGCTGGACGTGGAATATTTCGTGCTCGACGACGCCACCGACGCCACCAAGGCGGTGGCCAACATGCGCAAGCTGATCGACGAAAACAACATCGACGCCATGATCGGCTCCTCGGCGGTGCCGGCCTCGGCGGCGATGGGCACGGTGGGGCTGGAAAAGGGCGTGCCCGTGGTGGCCATGGCCGCCGCCGCCGCGCTGATCCAGCCGATGACGCCGGAAAAGAAGTGGCTGTTCAAGGCGCCCCAGAACGACAGCCTGATGGCCGACGCCATCGCCGACGACATGGTCAAGCGCCACGTGAAGACGCTGGGCTTCATCGGCTTCAACGACGGCTACGGCGATTCCTGGCTGGCCGAGACCGAGCGCGCCGCCGCCGCCCACGGCATCAAGGTGGTGGCCAAGGAGCGCTACGCCCGCACCGACACCTCCGTGACCGGCCAGACGCTGAAAATCATGGCCGCCCACCCCGACGCGGTGCTGGTGGGCGCGGCGGGCACCCCCGCCGTGCTGCCGCAGAAGACCCTGCACGAGCGCGGCTACAAGGGCCTCTACTACCAGACCCACGGCGCGGCGATTCCCGACTTCCTGCGCGTCGGCGGCAAGGACGTGGAAGGCACCTTCCTGCCGGTGGGCCCGGTGCTGGTGGCCGCCCAGCTGCCCGACAGCAACCCCGTCAAGGCGGTGGCGCTCGACTACATCCACCGCTACGAGGCGGTCTACGGTCCCGGCACCGCCACCGCCTTCGGCGCCCACGCGGCGGACGCCTTCAGCATGATCGCCGCCGCCCTGCCGGCCGCGCTCAAGGCCGGCAAGCCCGGCACCCCCGCCTTCCGCGCCGGGCTGCGCGACGGCCTGGAAAACCTCCACGAGCTGGTGCTGTGCCACGGCATCGCCAACACCACCGCACAGGACCACAACGGCCTGGACGCGCGCGGGCGGGTGATGGTGACGATCCAGGACGGCACCTGGAAGCTGCTGCCCTGACCCTCTTTTCCCCCCGGGGAACCCGTCGCTGATGGACTTCTCGATCGCCCTGATCCTGGTGCAGGATGGCATCGTCAACGGCGCCATCTATGCGCTGCTCGCCCTGTCGCTGGTGCTGGTGTTCACCGTCACCCGCGTGGTGTTCATTCCGCAGGGCGAGTTCGTCGCCTACGGGGCGCTGACCTACGCCGGACTGCAAGCAGGCCAGGTGCCCGGCAGCGTCGGGTTGCTCTGCGTGCTGGGCGCGGCCGCCTTCCTCGCCTCGCTGTGGGCCGAGCGCCATCAGCTCGGCGCCGGGCGGGTGGCGCGGCTGGCGGCGGGGACGCTGCTCCTGCCGGCCGCCATCGCCGGACTGGCCTGGCTGGTGGTGCCGCACCATCCCGGCGTGGTGGTGAGCGCCCTGCTCGCGCTGCTGATCGTGACCCCCGTCGCGCCTTATCTCTACCGCGTCGCCTTCCGTCCGATCGCCCATGCCTCGGTGCTGGTGCTGCTGATCGTCGCGGTGGGCGTCCACCTGGCGCTGACGGGGCTGGGACTGGTGTTCTTCGGCCCCGAGGGCTCGCGCGCCGATGGCTTCACCGACGCCATCTTCGACTTCGGCACGGTGAGCGTGGCCGGGCAGTCGCTGTGGGTGGTGGGGCTGGCGGCGGCGCTGATGGCCGGGCTCTCGCTGTTCTTCGGGCGCACCCTCACCGGCAAGGCGCTGCGGGCCACCGCCGTCAACCGCGTCGGCGCGCGGCTGGTGGGCATCGGCATCGAGCGCTCCGGCGAGATCGCCTTCATCCTCGCCGGCGCGGTGGGGGCGCTCTCGGGCGTGCTGATCGTCTCGCTCACCACGATCTACTACGACACCGGCTTCCTGATCGGGCTGAAGGGCTTCACCGCCGCCATCGTCGGCGGGCTCGCCAGCTATCCGGTGGCGGCGCTGGCGGCGATCGGGGTGGGCGTGCTGGAGAGCTTCGCCTCCTTCTGGGCCAGCGCCTTCAAGGAGGTCATCGTCTTCACCGCCATCATCCCCGTGCTGCTGTGGTTCAGCCTGCGCCACCACGGGGTGGAGGACGAGGAATGAGCCGCCGCCTCTCCCGCCCCCTGTGGGCGCTCGCGACGGTGGCCGCCTGCCTGCTGGTGCCGTGGCTGCCCTTCCTGCCGCCCTACTGGATCACGCTCGGCAACTACGTCGGCATCGCCGCGATCGTCGCCATCGGGCTGGTGGTGCTGACCGGCGAGGCCGGGATTACGTCCTTCGGGCAGGCCAGCTTCGTCGGCTTCGGCGCCTATGCCACCGCCATCCTCACCACGCGCTGGGACATCTCGCCCTGGCTCACCCTGCCGGCCTCGCTGGCCGCCGCGGCGGTGGCGGCGCTGGCGCTGGGGGCGGTGACGCTGCGGCTCTCCGGCCACTATCTCGCGGTGTGCACCATCGCCTGGTCCACCAGCCTGTTCTACGTGTTCGGCAACCTCGAGATCTTCGGCCACAACGACGGCATCACCGCCATCCCCCCGCTGGTGCTGGGGCCGTGGCGGCTGGTGGACACGCAGAGCTACTTCTCGGTGGTCTGGCTGGGGGTGGCGCTGGCCGCCTGGCTCACCTCCAACCTGCTGGCCAGCCGCTCCGGACGGGCCATCCGCGCGCTGCACGGCGGCGCGGTGGCGGCGGCGAGCTTCGGCGTGGATACCATGCACGCGCGCATGCTCGCCTTCGTCCATGCCGCGGTGCTGGCCGGGTTCGCCGGCTGGCTCTACGCCCACTTCCAGCGGGCGGTGAACCCCACGCCCTTCGGCATCAACGCCAGCATCGAATATCTGCTGATGGCGGTGGTGGGCGGGGCCGCGCACATCCCCGGCGCCCTGCTCGGGGCGCTGCTGGTGGGGGTGGTCAACGACGAGCTGCAGGACCTCCTGCCCCGGCTGCTGGGCGCGCCGGGCAATTTCGAGACCATCGTCTTCGGCGCCCTGCTGATAGGGGTGTTGCAGGTCTCGCCCGACGGACTGTGGCCGCATGTGCGCCGCCTGCTGTCCCACCTCCCCGGAGGGCTGGCGCGGCCCGCGCAGGCCGAGCCGTCCGCAACGGCCGAGCCCTTGCCGCGGCGCGAGATGCCCCCCGCCGACAGCCCGGTGCTGACCGTGCGCGGCCTGTGGCGGCGCTTCGGCGGGCTGGTGGCGGTGGGCGACCTCGGATTCTCCGTCCGCGCCGCCGAGATCGTCGGGCTGATCGGGCCCAACGGCGCGGGCAAGACCACCACCTTCAACCTGCTCACCGGGGTGGACCGGCCGACCTCGGGCGAGGTGGAATTCCTCGGCCACCCCATCGCCGGGCGCCCGGCGCCGGCGGTGGCGCGGCTGGGGGTGGCACGCACCTTCCAGCACGTGCGGCTGGTGCGCACCATGTCGGTGCTGGAGAACGTGGCGCTGGGGGCGCATCTGCGCGGCCACGCCGGCCCGCTCGCCGGCATGCTGCGGCTCGACCGCACCGAGGAGGCCCGCCTGTTCGCCGAGGCGTGGCGCCAGCTCGAGCGCGTCGGGTTGGCCGGGCAGGCCCTCCGCCCCGCCACCGCCCTGCCGCTCGGCCAGCAGCGCATCATGGAAATCGCCCGCGCGCTGGCGCTCGACCCGGTGCTGCTGCTGCTCGACGAGCCGGCGGCCGGGCTGCGGGCCGGCGAGAAGGCCACCCTCGCCGCCCTGCTGCGCCGGCTGCGCGAGGAGGGGGTCAGCATCCTGCTGGTCGAGCACGACATGGAATTCGTCATGGGGCTGACCGACACGCTGGTGGTGATGGATTTCGGCGTGAAGATCGCCGAGGGCACCCCCGCCGCGGTGCGGCACAACCAGGCCGTCATCGAGGCCTATCTCGGCGCCCCCGACGATGAGGCGGACGCGCCGGCGGGGGCAGCATGAGCGCCCTGCTCGAACTCTCCGCCGTGACGGTGGCCTACGGCGGCATCCCCGCGGTGGAGGACGTGACGCTCTCGGTGGCGGCGGGCACCATCGTCAGCGTGGTCGGCCCCAACGGAGCGGGCAAGTCCACCCTGCTGGGCGCGGTGATGGGCGCACTGCCCGCCCGGGGCACGCTGCGCTTCGACGGGCGCGACCTCGCCGGGATGGGGGTGGAGGCGCGCGTGCAGGCGGGCCTCTCGCTGGTGCCCGAGCAGCGCGAGCTGTTCGCCACGATGAGCGTGGCCGACAACCTGCTGCTCGGCGGCTTCCGCCATCGCCGCGAGGGACGGGCGGCGCTGGCGCGGGAGATGGAGAAGGTGTTCACCCTCTTCCCCCGCCTCGCGGAACGGCGCGACCAGGAAGCCGGCACCCTCTCGGGCGGCGAGCGCCAGATGCTCGCCATGGGCCGCGCCCTGATGGCCCGCCCCGCGCTGCTGATGCTCGACGAACCCAGCCTCGGCCTGGCCCCGCTGGTGGTGCGCGACATCCTGCGCGCCATCCGCGAGCTGCGCAGCACCGGGGTGGCGATTCTGCTGGTGGAGCAGAACGCGCGGGCGGCCTTGAAGATTTCCGATTATGGCTATGTTATCGAAACCGGCCGCATAACCTTGCAGGGTCCTTCGCGGGACCTCGCCGCCGACCGGCGCGTGGCTGAACTCTACCTCGGCCTCGCGCGACAGACGGGAGAGCGGCAGGAGGAGGACGGCAACCGGCAGTAACCGGCGCAGAAGGAGAACACAGCGATGCGTCTGGCCCGATACGAAGATGGCGTGCGCAAGTCCTTCGGCATCGTCACCGAAGACGGGATCATCGACCTGGCCGACCGGCTGGGCGTGCCCGACCTCGACACCCTGATCGCCGAACGGCAGCTCGACCGGGCCCGCGAACACGCCGGCGATTCGCCCGATGTGCACGCCTATCGCCTGCTCAAGCCCCTGGTGCGGCCGAGCAAGTGCTTCTGCGTCAGCTACAACTACCTCGGCTACGGCCCCGCGCCCGCCGCGCCCTCCATCCGCCGCGAACCCGCCGGCCTGTTCCAGCGCACGCCGGACAGTTTCGTCGGCACCGACGAGGCCATCCTGCGCCCGCCCGAATCCGCGGAATTCGACTACGAGGGCGAGCTGGTGCTGGTGATCGGCCGCCCCGGCCGGCGCATCCCCCGCGCCCTCGCCATGGACTACGTGGCCGGCTACATGCTCGCCAACGACGGCTCGGTGCGCGACTGGACCCGCCACGGCGGGCTCAACGTCATCCAGGGCAAGAATTTCTGGCGTTCCGGCTCGCTCGGCCCGTGGCTGACCACCCGCGCCGCCGTGGGCGACGGGCCGTTCCAGCTGACCACCCGCGTCAACGGCGAGCTGCGCCAGCAGATCAGCACCGCCGAGATGCTGGTCCCCTTCGACGAGCTGATCGCCCAGGTCTCCACCTTCACCCCGCTGGAGGCGGGCGACATCATCCTGACCGGCACGCCGCCCGGCACCGGCCAGTCCTTCGATCCGCCCCGCTGGCTCGGGCCGGGGGACATCGTCGAGGTGGAAGGCTCCGACCTCGGCGTGCTGCGCAACACGGTTGCCGATGAGGGCACGCCGCGCGGTTGATGCCCGGCCGCACCCCAGGCCCAGTCAAGGATCCCCCCATGCCGCGCTCCCGACCCGCCGCCGGGTTGCTGTTTGCCTGCTCGCTGCTTCTTGCCGCCTTTCCGGCCGGAGCCCAATCCGGCCAACCCCCCGCCAGCGCCTCGCCGGCCGAGCAGGCCGCCGCGGTGCAGGACCAGCTGCGCCAGTGGGCGGGAGGCCTTCTGGGTCCGCAGGCCGCGGAGGGCCTCCGCCAGCTGCGGGTAACGGCCGAGACGGATACGCTGCGCGTCACGCTGCCGCTGGGCGGAATGCAGACCGGCCTGCCCGGCTGGACCCTCGATGCCGCCCCGCTGGAAGCGACGCTCCGGCCGCTGGACGGCGGACGCTGGCAGATTCTCTCGGCCCGGGCCCCCCTGCCCCTGCGGGTGCAGGGACCGGCCCCGCAGCACGCTTCCAGGGGCACTTCCGGCGGCGCTGCCGGCGGCTCTTCCAGTGGCTCTTCCGGGGCCACGCGGGCCGGGCCGGCGATGGGGACGTGGACGCTGCGGGTGGACGACCAGAAGACCACGGGGGTGCTCGACCCGACCCTCCGGACCGCCTCCTCCTTCGAGACGACCCTGCGCAACCTGGAAAATCACACCGTCACCCCGGGAGAGGAGCAGACCACCCGCACGGCCGGCCTGACCGCCCGCTACGGCTGGGAACCCACCGGGCCGGACCGGCTGCACGTGTTCTGGAAGGCCAGCCGCGAGGGCCACCACGTCAGCCTGCGCCTGCCGCAACAGCCACGACAGCCGCAACAGCCGCAACAGCCGGCCCTCGAACTTTCCATCGCCCGGATGGAGGAGGCCCTCTCGGCCGAGGATGTCTCCTTCGCCCGCCTCGGCACCCTGCTGCGCGCCGTGGCGGCCGTGATGGAGGCGATGCCGCGCGACACGCAGGCCGGGCACGGGCTGCCGCCCGGGGTGCAGGACCAGCTGCGGCAGGCGGTGGCGGACATGCCCGATCTGCTGGGGCGCTTCGAGGCGTCGGCGCAGGTGCACGACCTCGCCATCGCCAACGTCGCCTTGCGGGGATCGCTCGCGGAGATGGACGTCGAGGCGCACGGCGAGCCGACGGGAGAGGGAATGGTCCGTCTGGCCCTGCACCAGACCCTGCGGGGGCTCGAGTCGCCGCTGATCCCCCCGGCGATGCGCGATCTGGTGCCGCACAAGCTGGTGATGGCGACGTGGGCGGCCGGGCTGCCGGGGCGGGAGCTCTCGGCGCTGCTGGCCCGCGCCCTCGAAAAGGACGCGCCGCCCCCCTCCCCGGAGGCGTTCGCGGCGCTGCTGCGCCGGGGACCCCTCACCTTCGGACTGGACGCCTTCGACTTCGACGTCGGACCCGCCTCCGTGACGGCTCATGGCACGCTGCGCATGCCCTCGACCACGGAGTTCGCCGGCACGTTGCAGATACGCGCGACCGGCCTCGACGCCCTGATGACCCGCGCCCAGAACGACCAGCAGCTCGCGCGACTGGTGCCGATGCTGGCCATGCTCAAGGGATTCGGGCGGCCGCAGGGGGCGGAGATGGTGTGGGACATCGTGGCCGATCAAGGCCGAACCCTGGTGAACGGCACCGACCTGGGGGCGCTGATCAAGGCCGCGCACGCCCCTCAGGGACGCCGCCCCCAGGAGCGGAAAGACTGATCGGGGGGAAGCAGGACCGACGGCGGTTGCCTTTTCCTGGCCGGTCGGACTATCCCCCGAGCGAACTGCCACCGGGGTCGTCGTTCGGATGTTGATCTCTCGCCTGCTGGTCGGGCTCGCCGAGGCGAGCCGTCGTCGTGCCGTCCTGGTGCTGCTGGGCGCGGCGGTGCTGACCGCCCTGTGCGGCTGGCTCGCCGCCGCGCGGCTGGGGGTCAACACCGACACCGACACGCTGTTCTCCGCCTCCCTGCCCTGGCGCCAGCGCGACATGGCCTTCAGCAAGGCGTTCCCCCAGTACAGCGACCTGCTGGTGGCAGTGGTGGACGCCAAATCCCCCGAGCAGGCCGAGCAGACCGCCGCCGCGCTGCGCGAGGCCCTGGCCGCCGACACCACCCACTTCAAGAGCGTGAGCCAGCCCGACGTCTCGCCCTACTTCGACCAGGAGGGCTTTCTCTTCCTCGACAAGAAGCCGCTCGGCGATCTGCTGGAGCGCACCATCGACGCCCAGCCCTTCCTCGGCCAGCTGGTGGCCGACCCCAGCGCGCGCGGCCTGTTCTCCGCGCTGGGGCTGCTGGCGATCGGCGTCGAGCGCGGGGCGGCCGACCTCGGCCCGATGGAGCCGACGCTCAAGGCCTTCCGCACCACGCTCGAAAGCGCCGCCGAGGGCCACGCGGTGCCGCTCTCGTGGGAGAACCTGCTGGGGGGCGAGGCGGCCAGTCTCGCCGGCGCCTACCATTTCGTGCTGATCAAGCCCCGGCTCGACTACGGCGCCCTGGAACCCGGCGGCGCCGCCACCGCCGCGGTGCGCGCCGCCGCCGCCAGGCTGCCCTGGGTGGCCGACGGCCAGGCCCGGGTGCGCATCACCGGCTCGGTCGCGCTCTCCGACGAGGAGTTCGCCTCGGTGGCCCAGGGCACCATCTGGGGCGTGCTGATCAGCCTCGCGCTGGTGACGCTGTGGCTGGTGCTGGCCGTGCGCTCCTGGCGGCTGATCGGGCCCATCCTGCTCTGCCTCGGCTTCGGGCTGGCGCTGACCACCGGCTTCGCCGCGCTGGCGGTGGGCACGCTCAACCTGGTCTCGCTCGCCTTCGCCATCCTGTTCGTGGGCATCGCGGTGGATTTCGCCATCCAGTTCTGCGTCCGCTACCGCGAGATGCGCCGCGAGGCGGAGGACAGCCGCGCCGCCCTGGCCGCCACCGCCGCGCGGGTGGGGCCGCAGATCCTGGTCGCGGCCCTGGCCACCGCCGCCGGCTTCCTCGCCTTCGTCCCCACCGATTTCAGCGGCGTGGCCGAACTCGGACTGATCGCCGGGGTGGGGATGCTGATCGCCTTTCTCGTCACCCTGGGCTTCCTGCCGGCCGCCCTGGCGCTGTTCCGCCCGCACGGGGAGGGGCACGAGATCGGCTTCGCCTGGGGCGAGCAGCTGGAGGCGCGGCTGATGCGCGCCCGCGTGGTGGTGCTCGCGGGCGCGGCCGTGGTGGCCCTGGCCGGGGCGGTCTCGGTGCCCTGGCTGCGCTTCGATTCCGACCCGCTGCACACCAAGGACCCCCACACCGAGGCCATGGCGACCCTCTCCGACCTGATGGCCTCCCCGCTCACCAGCCCCTACAGCATCGACATCCTGGCCCGCGACCAGGCCGAGGCCGACGCCCTGGCGGCCAAGATCAGCCGCCTGCCCAGCGTGGATTCGGCCATCACCCTCTCCTCGCTGGTGCCCGAGGACCAGACGGAAAAGCTCGCCCTGGTCTCCGACGCCGCCTCCGTGCTCGCCGCGACCCTGGCCCCGCGCCTGCCCGCCGCCCCGGTGACGCCCGCCGATCTGCGGCTGGCCGCCCGCACCGCCCAGTCCGCCCTGGCCGAGGCCGCGACCAAGCTGCCGGCGGGCTCGGAGGTGGCCGGCATCGCCGCCGCCCTGGGAAAGCTCGCCGACGTGCCCGATGCCCAGCTTCTCGCCGCCAACACCGCGCTGACCCAGTTCCTGCCTTTGCAGCTACAGCGCCTGCGCGCCGCGCTGGGGGCCAAGCCCGTCACTCTCGCCGACGTGCCCCCGGAGATGGTGCGCGACTGGCAGCTGCCCGACGGCCGCGCGCGGGTGCAGGTGGTGCCCAAGGCCACGGCGCAATCCTCGCAGGGGCTGCGCGACTTCGTCGCCCAGGTGCGCACCATCGCCCCGGAGGCCTCCGGCTCGGCGGTGACCATCGTGGAGAGCGCCAACACCATCATCGGCGCCTTCCGCTCGGCGGCGATCATGGCGCTGCTGGCCATCACCGTGATCCTCGGGCTGGTGCTGCGCCGGGTGATCGACACCGTGCTGGTGCTGCTGCCCCTGCTGCTGGGCTCGCTGGCCACCGCCCTGCTCGTGGTGCTGCTGCCGATGCCGCTCAACTTCGCCAACATCATCGCCCTGCCCCTGCTGCTCGGGGTGGGCGTGTCGTTCAACATCTACTTCGTGATGAACTGGCGGGCCGGGGCGGACCGTTTCCTGGGGACGGCCACGGCACGGGCGATCATCTTCTCGGCGCTGACCACCGGCACCGCCTTCGGCTCGCTGGCCGCCTCCGCCCATCCCGGCACCGCCAGCATGGGCGAGCTGCTGCTGCTCAGCCTCGGCTGCACCCTGCTCGCCTCGCTGCTGTTCGTGCCGGTGCTGCTGCGGACACTGATCGGGCGATAGCGGCGCGAGGAAACACGGCACGGGAGGAAAGGGAAGGTCTTCTTTTCCTGAAGGAAAAGAAGCAAAAGGACTTTTGGTCCTTTGGCTCCGCGGCTGACACAGACGCGGAGTCCTTAACGGATAAAGCTTTCTTGGTTCTTCTTGCTCGCAAGAAGAACACCTTCCTTGCCTTGCTATCGCGCCAACGCCCCAGATTTATTCGGCCTTCCATAGGGGATCCTTGATCTTCTCCAGGAAGGCCTCGTGGGCGGCCTGCTCGGCCTCGCTGGGCACGATCGGCCGCGGCGTGTGCTGGCCGGCCACGGCGTAGGAGATCACCGGCAGCGCCTGCTGCCCGCCCTCCTCGTCCACCAGCGAGAACCCGCGCTGCCGCCCGCCGGTCAGCTCGATATACACCTCCGCCAGCAGCCGGCAGTCGAGCAGGGCGTTGTGGGTGCCGCGCTCGGAGAGGTCGATGTTGAAGCGCCGGCACAGCGCATCGAGGCTGTTGAGCCCGCCGGGAAAGCGCGTCTTGGCCATCACCAGCGTGTCCACCATCCGCGCCGGGTCGAGCTTGGGGCGGCCGATGCGCTTGAACTCCTCATCGAGGAAGCCGAAGTCGAACGGCGCGTTGTGGGCCACCAGCGGGCCGTCGCCGAGAAAGGCGACCAGATCGTCGGCGATGTCGCGAAACAGCGGCTTGTCCTTGAGGTCCTCCAGCGTGAGGCCGTGCACGCGCGTCGCCTCGGGGGGGATCTCGCGCTCGGGGTTGACCAGGCGGTGGAAGCTCTCGCCGGTGGGCAGGTCGTTGACCAGCTCCAGGCAGGCCACCTCGATGAGCCGGTCGCCCGTCTTCGGGTCGAGCCCGGTTGTTTCTGTATCGAACAGGACGGAACGGGTCATGCCAGCAGTCTCCGGATCAGGCGGCGAATCGCGCGCTGGGCATGATGCCGCGAGAGGCCGGTTCGCACCACCACGTCGGCGCGGCGGCGCTTCTCGGCATCGGGCATCTGGCGGGCGATGACGGCGAGAATCTGCCCGGCGTCCATCCTGCCGCGCTGGCGCACCCGGGCGATCTGCACCGCGCGCGGGGCTGAGACCACCACCACCGTATCGGCCTGCCGGTCGAGACCGGTCTCGAAGAGCAGCGGCACGTCGAGCACCACCAGCCGCGCCCCGGCACGGTGCGCCCGCGCGAGAAAGGCCCGCTCCGCCTGGCGCACCAGCGGATGAAGGATCGCCTCCAGCCGCGGCAGCGCCTGTGGCTGGGCGAGGGCGCGGGTGCGCAGGGTGGCGCGGTCGAGCACCCGCCGGCCCTGCGCGTCGCGGTGGACGGTGCCGGGGAAGGCCGCGCCGATCAGCGGCAATGCCGTTCCGCCGGGCGATTGCAGGCGATGCACCTCAGCGTCGGCGTCGAAGACGCGCGCGCCCGCGCGACGGAACGCCGCCGCCGCCGTGGACTTGCCCATCCCGATGCCGCCCGTCAGTCCGAGGATGTGCATGATTCCATCGCCCTGCCTTTGCCGCAGGGTTCTCCCGAACGGGGAGGAAGGCAAGCACCGCGAGAATCATCAAACTGCCACACCACGGCACCGGCAGTGACGCTAAGCGTCCCTCCCGAAAATGACACGTCCCAATCCCCAGGCTCTCCGTTCCTGCCAGCTTCCGGCCGGCGCCGCGGTACGACTGCGGTCGGTCAGCCGTCGTTTCGGTGCTGTGACAGCCCTCGATTCTGTCTCCCTGGAGGTTCCGGCAGGCAGCTTCTGCGTCCTGCTCGGTCCGTCCGGCTGCGGCAAGACCACCTGCCTGCGCATCGTCGCCGGGCTGGAGCAGGCCAGCGGCGGCACCGTCGAGATCGGCGGGCGCGACGTGACGAACCTGCCCCCCGCGGAGCGCGGGGTGGCGATGGTGTTCCAGTCCTATGCGCTGTTCCCTCATCTCAACGTGGAGGAGAACATCGTCTTCGGGCTGAAGGCGCGCGGCGTTGCCAAACCGGAACGGGCGCGCCGGCTGGAATATGCCTCCGCCATCCTCGGCATCGGCGCCCTGCTGACGCGCCGGCCCGGGCAGCTCTCCGGCGGGCAGCAGCAGCGCGTGGCCCTGGGGCGCGCGATCGTCGCGGAAAGCCCGGTGTGCCTGATGGACGAGCCGCTCTCCAACCTCGATGCCAAGCTGCGCGCGGAGATGCGCCACGAGCTCCTCGCGCTGCAACGCCGGCTCGGCATCACCATGCTCTACGTCACCCACGACCAGACCGAGGCCATGGGCATGGCCGACCAGGTGGTGCTGCTGCACGACGGGCACATCGAGCAGGATGCCTCCCCCGCCGAGATCTATGCACGCCCCGCCACAGCTTTTGCCGCCGGCTTCATCGGCACGCCGCCGATGAACCTCATCCCGCTGGAACCCGGCGAGGGCGGGCTGGTGGCACGCGGCACCGCGGGGCCGGTGCTGGCGCCGATGCTCAACACGCAGACCCTGGCCGGCGTGCGGCCCGAGGCGCTGCGGCTGGCCGATGGGGGGATTCCCGCGATCGTTCTTCATTCGGAATATCTTGGCGCAGACACGGTGCTCGCCTGCTCCGTGGGCGAGGGAGCGCGCGTCCTCGCCCGCCTGCCGGGGCATGCCGGACTGGCGGAAGGCAGCCGGGTGCGGCTGGCGGCGGAATCCTGCGACATCCATCATTTCGATGCCGCCACGGGGCGGCGTCTGGGCACGGCGGCGCAAGCCGCCTGAAGGAAAGTTCCATGGACGCCTCTATTTCCCGACGCACCCTGCTGGCCGGCGCCGCGGGCGCGCTTGCCGCTCCCGCCGTGCTGCATGCTGCGCCGGCCACCGAGTTGCAGTTCTACTTTCCCGTCTCCGTCGGCGGGCCGATCACCAAGATCATCGACTCCTACGCTGCCGACTTCATGAAAGAGAACCCCGACATCCACGTCAGCCCGGTCTATGCCGGCAGCTACGTCGATACCCTGACCAAGACCATCACGGCCACCAGGTCGGGCCAGGGGCCGGCGCTTTCCCTGACGCTCGCGGTCGATGCCTACACCCTCGTGGACAGCGATCTCATCGTGCCGATCGACAGCGTTGCCACCTCCGCCGAGGAAAAGGCATGGCTCGCCGGATTTTATCCGGCCTTCCTGCGCAACGGACAGATCGGCGGGCACACCTGGGGCGTGCCCTTCCAGCGTTCCACTATCGTGATGTACTGGAACAAGGATGCCTTCCGCGAGGTCGGGCTCGACCCCGAGCACGCGCCGGCGACCTGGGAGGAAATGGTCGCCGCCGCGCAGCGCCTGACGAAACGAAACGGCAACGATGTCAGCCGCTGGGGCATCCAGATCCCCGGCACCGGCTTTGCCTACTGGCTCTACCAGGCGCTCGCCATCCAGGCCGGCAAGGAACTCGCCAATGCCGACGGCAACAAGGTGTTCTTCGACGACCCCGCCTGTGTCGAAGCGTTGCAATTCTGGATCGACCTCACCTCGAAGTGGCATGTGCATCCTTCGGGAATCGTGGACTGGGCCACCACGCCGCGCGACTTTCTCGAAGGCCGGGCGGCGATGATCTGGCACACCACCGGCAATCTTTCCAACATCCGCGCCAACGCCAAGTTTCCCTTCGGGGTGGCGATGCTGCCCAAGCACAAGCGGGGCGGCAGCCCGACGGGGGGCGGCAACTTCCATCTCTTCAAGAGCGCCTCGCCCGAACAGCGCAAGGCGGCGATCCGCCTGCTGCGCTGGCTGACCTCGCCGGAGCGGGCCGCCCAGTGGTGCATCGATACCGGCTATGTCGCCACCCGCCCCGATGCCTGGGAGACGGCAACCATGAAGAACTATGCGGCCGGATTCCCCGCCGCCACGGTGGCACGCGACCAGCTCGCGGTGGCCGTGCCCGAGCTTTCCACCCATGACAACCAGCGTGTGACCAAGGTGCTCGACGACGAACTGCAGGCCGCCCTGCTCGGCACCCGCCCGGCGGGGACGGCCCTGGCCAATGCCCAGTCCGCCGCCACCCGCATCCTGCGCCCCTACGCGCGCTGATCCGCACCCCCAAACCAGGAGGCCTTTCCGTGATTCGTCGTCGCAGCCTGCTTGCCGCCACCGCCGCCGCCGCCGCCAGTCTTGCCGCTCCCGCCATCGTGCGCGCGCAAACCGTCAAGGAGCTGAGCTTCTACTACCCCATCGCCGTCGGCGGGCCGATCCCCAAGATCATCGACGGATACTGCGAGGAATTCCAGGCACAGAGCGGCATCAAGGTGACGCCCGTCTATGCCGGCGACTACACCTCGACAATGGTCAAGGCCGTCACCGCGCTCAAGGGCGGCACGGGCCCGCAGTTCGCCGTGCTGCTCGCCGCCGAGATGCACTCGTTGCAGGCCCAGGACATTCTCGTCAGCCTCGACGAGATCGGCCTCGATGCGAATGCAAAACAGTGGCTCGCGGGCTTCTATCCGGCCTTCATGGCCAACAGCCATGCCGACGGCAAGACCTGGTCGGTGCCCTTCCAGCGCTCCACCGCGGTGCAGTACTACAACAAGCAGTCCTTCGAGGAGGCCGGCCTGGACCCGGAGAAATATCCGACCACCTGGGCCGGCCTTGCCGCCGCCGCGGAGAAGCTGACCAAGCACGATGCCACCGGACGGGTCACGCGCTGGGGCCTCAAGCTGGCTTCCGACCTCGGCAATGCCCAGTGGACCTTTGGCGCGCTGGCCAACCAGGCCGGCGTGGTGCTGATGAACGAGGCGGGCACCGAGACCTACTTCAAGGACCCCAAGTCGGTCGAGGCGCTGGCCTACTGGCATGACCTCGCCTTCAAGAACAAGGTTTCCCCCGAGGGAATCTCCAACTGGGGACAGCTCTCGCCCGATTTCTTCACCGGCAACGCCGCGATCATCCAGCATACCACGGGCAATCTCACCAACGTCCGCACCAACGCCAAGTTCCCCTTCGGGGTCGCGGGACTGCCGGGCCTGAATGGGCCGCGCACCGTGGTGGGCGGGGGCAACATCTATTTCTTCAAGTCGGCGAGCGAGGCCGAGCGCACGGCCGCGCTGAAGTTCGCGCGGTTCCTCTCCGAGCCGGAACGGGCCGCGGACTGGTCGATCAAGGTGGGCTACATCGCCACCTCCGAGGCCGCCTACAACACGCCGACTCTGCGGAAGTATATTGCCGAATTCCCCGAGGCGAACGTGGCGCGCACCTTCCTGCCCGTCGCGGTGGGCGAGCTTTCCACCTACGAGAACCAGCGCATCTACAAGGCGCTGACCGACCAGATCCAGGCCTGCCTCAACGGCGCCAAGAGCCCCGAGGCCGCGCTGGCCGAGACCCAGGCCGAGGCGCAGCGCATCCTGCGGCCGTACCGGCGTGGCTGACGGCTCGACGATCCGTCAGCCGCTGATGCAACGCGAGACCTGGATACGGCGCGAGACATGGCAGGGCTGGCTCCTGGTCCTGCCCGCGCTGGTGCTGCTGGTGGCCTTCACGCACTGGCCGGCCCTCATGACGCTGGTGGACAGTTTCTTCACCACGTCGCGGGCCGGCCATCCCGCCGCCTTCGTCGGCTGGGACAACTACGCCGACCTCGCCGACGATCCGGTCTTCTGGAAGGTGCTTGCCAACAACGCGATCTATGCGGTGGCGACCATTCCCGTCTCGGTGGTCCTCGCGCTGCTGATGGCACTCGCCGTCAACCACGCACTGCCGGGGCGGGGGCTGCTGCGCATGGCCTATTTCACGCCGACCATGCTGCCGATGATCGCGGTGGCCAATATCTGGCTGTTTTTCTTCACGCCCGACTACGGGCTGTTCGACGTCGTGCTCTCCTTCTTCGGCGGCGGGCGGCACAACTGGCTGGGTGACGCCGCCACCTCCCTGCCGGCGGTGATTGCCGTGGCCGTCTGGAAGGAAGCCGGATTTTTCATGATCTTCTATCTCGCGGCCTTACAGACCCTGCCGCCCGACCTGGAAGAGGCGGCGGCGCTGGAGGGGGCCTCGCGCTTCACCTTCTTCCGTCGCGTCATGCTGCCGTTGCTGATGCCGACGACGCTTTTCGTGCTGGTCAATGCCGTCATCAACGCCTTCCGCGTGGTCGACCACATCGTGGTGATGACCAACGGCGGCCCCGACAACGCCACCACTCTGCTGCTGTTCTACATCTACCAGACCGGATTCCGCTTCTGGGACAGCGCGGCGGCGGCGACGCAGACAGTGGTGCTGCTCGGCCTGCTCATCGTGCTGGCGGCAGTGCAGTTCGGCATTTTCGGACGACGGGTGCACTACCGGTGAGCACGACCTTCCAACGCCCCGTCGCGCCGGCGATGCGCGGGCTCGAAATCGCGGGCGCCTGGCTGCTCGGAATTCTCTGGGTGGCCCCCCTGCTCTACGCGGTGTGGACCGCCTTCCATCCGGCGGCCTATGCGACGCATTTCTCCCTGTTCGCGCCATTGACCCTGCACAACTTCGTGCAGGCGTGGAACGCGGCGCCCTTCGCGCGCTACTTCCTCAACACCACGCTGCTGGTGAGCCTGGTGCTGGTGGCGCAGTTCGTGCTGTGCACCCCGGCGGCCTTCGCCTTCGCCCGTCTGGAGTTCCCAGGCCGCGACACGCTCTTTGCCATCGTGCTGCTGCAGCTGATGGTGATGCCCGACGTGCTGCTGGTGGGCAACTACCACATCCTCTCGCAACTCGGGCTGGTCGATACCATCCTCGGCATCGCGCTGCCCTATCTCGGTTCGGCCTTCGGCATCTTCCTGCTGCGCCAGACCTTCCGCACCGTGCCGCAGGAACTCGACGACGCGGCACGGCTGGAGGGCTGCACGCTGCTGGCCCGCCTGTGGCGCGTCTACGTGCCGCTGGCCCGGCCCACCTACATCGCCTACGGGCTGGTCTCGGTGAGCTATCACTGGAACAACTTCCTCTGGCCTCTGGTCATCACCAACTCCGTCTCGACGCGGCCGCTCACGGTGGGGCTCGCCGTGTTCTCCTCCGTCGAGCAGGGCATCGACTGGTCGATCATCACCGCGGCGACACTGATGACCTCCGCGCCGCTGCTGCTTGCATTCCTGTTGTTCCAGAGGCAATTCGTTCAGAGCTTCATGCGGGCGGGGATACGATGAGCACGGCATTGCAACGGCGGCTGGATGTGGCCTCGACGATCGTCGAGGAGGCGGGGCGCAAGGCGATGGCACTGCGCCCCGAGCCCGGCGCGGCCGCGACGGCCAAGCTGAAGGGCCGCCAGGACTGGCTGACCGAGGCCGACGGCGCGGTGGAGGCCTTCATCTCCGACGCGCTGGCCAAGGCTTTTCCCGAGGACGGCTTCCAGGGCGAGGAAACCGGACGCGGCCGCACCGGCGCACTGCGCTGGGTGGTGGACCCCATCGACGGCACCTCCAACTACGCCCGCGGCGCCGACCGCTGGTGCGTCTCGCTCGGGCTGATCGAGGAGCGCACGCCGCTGCTGGGCGTGATCTTCGCCCCCGCCCTGCACGAGACCTTCACGGCCCGACACGGCGCGGGCGCCTTTCGCAACGGCCTGCCCATCCATGCCTCGACGGAGCGCGACCTCACCCGCGCCATCGTCGAGGTCGGCTGGTCGCCGCGCCGGCCCCTCGCGCGCTTCCACCGGCTGCTGCAGGGGGTGATGGCGCAGGGGGCCGCGGTGCGTCTGGGTGGCTCGGGTGCGCTCGGGCTGGTCGATGTCGCCGTGGGCCGCAGCGATGCCTATGTCGAGCTGCACATCAACCTGTGGGACGTCGCCGCCGCGCTGGCGATCCTCGGCGAGGCCGGCGCATGGGTCTCGCCCTTCCTGGAAGGCCACGGGCCGGAGGCGGGCAACCCCATCCTCGCCGCCGCCCCGGGCGTGGCCGGCGCGCTGGCCGAGGCCGCCGAGCTGGCCGGCTGGGGGGCGTAGCTCTCCTTCCTGTCCCGATGGCGTCGCGCTGGCATGGCGGAGGACGCTCGTCTAGACTTGCCCGATCATGTCCGAACTTGCTTCCCTCCTCGGTGAGGAGGACCCCTCGCCGGCGGCCCTGCTCGCCACCCGTCCCCACCTCTCGCTCAACCCGATCGACGGGCTGACGATGGAGGAGGTGCCGCTCGCCGCCATCATCGCCGAGCTGGGCACGCCCACCTGGGTCTATTCCGCCGGAGCCATGCGCGCGCGCCTGGCGCGGCTGCAGAATGCGATGACGGGGCTCGCCGAGGTCCACTACGCGGTCAAGGCCAACGACCACCTTGCCGTGCTGCGGCTGATGGCGGCCGGCGGCGCCGGGGCCGACGTGGTCAGCGGCGGCGAGCTGCTGCGGGCCCGCAAGGCCGGCATCGCGGCGGACAAAATCGTGTTCTCCGGGGTCGGCAAGACCGCCGGGGAGATCCGCCTCGCCCTCGCGGAGGGGATCGAGCAGATCAACGTCGAGAGCGCCGAGGAGCTGGAGACGGTTTCCGCCCTGGCCTCGGCGATGGGCCGGACGGCACGGGTGGCGCTGCGGGTCAACCCCGATGTGGATGCCCACACCCACGCCAAGATCACCACCGGCACGGCCAAGGACAAGTTCGGCATTCCCTACACGGACATCCCCGCCGTCTATCGCCACGCGGCGGCGCTGCCGGGGGTGGAACCGGCGGGGCTGGCGCTGCACATCGGCAGCCAGATCATGTCCACCGGGCCCTATCGCGCCGCCTTCGCCCGCGCCGCCGACCTGGTGCGCGCCCTGCGCGCGGAGGGGCTGGAGGTGCAGAAGATGGACTGCGGCGGCGGCCTCGGCGTGGGCTACCACGACACCGCCGACGCCTCGCCGGACGCGCTGGCCGGGGCGATGCGGGCGGCCTTCGGCAACCTCGCCCTGGAGCTGATGCTCGAGCCGGGCCGCTGGCTGGTGGCGCCGGCCGGGGTGCTGCTTTCCGAAGTGGTGCTGGTGAAGGCCGGACGTTTCGTGGTGCTGGACGCCGCGATGAACGACCTGATGCGCCCGGCCCTCTACGATTCCTGGCACGGCATCGTGCCCCTGCGCCCGGCGGCGGAAAGCGCGGTGTACGACGTGGTGGGCCCGGTGTGCGAAACCTCCGACACCTTCGCCCGGGCGCGCCGCCTGCCGCGCCTGGCCGCCGGCGAGCACGTGGCGCTGCTCGAGGCCGGCGCCTACGGGGCGGTGATGAGTTCGACCTACAACGCCCGCCCGCGGGCGGCGATCGCCCTGGTGGATGGCGCGCGCTGGGCTCTCCTGCGCGCACGCCAGACCCCTGAGGAGCTGTGGGCCGGGGAGCGGATTCCCGACTTCCTCGGCTGATCGGAGGCCGCATGCGCGTCCGGACTGCCGCCGAGGGAGAACGGACCGCGCCGGAAGGACGGCTGCGGGGCTGGCGGCTGCTGGCCCGGCTGGTGCTCGGCTGCGAGCGGGCCTGGCCGGAGCTGTGGCCGGCCGCGGGCGTGCTGGGCGCACTGGCGGTGGCGGCGCTGCTCGACGTGCCGGCGTGGCTGCCGGCGTGGCTGCATTTCCTGGTTCTGGCGGCAGGGGGGCTGGCG
>CALNAL010000007.1 GCA_937874445.1 uncultured Acetobacteraceae bacterium
AAGTCCTTTTTGCTTCTTTTTCCTTCAGGAAAAAGAAGCCTTCCTTCCCTTCCCTACGCAAACCCGCAGGCCAACACTCGGGAAACGAGGATACGTCCCTCATGAAATACTGGCGCCATGCCGTCTGCTTCCTGGTCCCGATCGGGATCCTGATGTGCCCGGTCCCCGACGGGTTGACCCTCAAGGCCTGGCAGCTGTTCGCCGTCTACATGGCGGCGCTGACGGGATTCATCGTCCGGCCGATGAACATGGCGGCGATGTTCCTCTGCATCTTCGCGATCTCCGGCCTGGCATTCGGAAATACCGAAGTCGTGCTCTCTGGGTTTGCCAGCTCGACCGCGTGGCTGGTGTTCTCCGCCTTCATGATCGGGATCGCCTTCACCAAGACCGGCCTGGGGCGGCGCCTGGCCTACTGGCTGGTCGGCAAGTTCGGCGGCACCGCGCTGGGGCTGGGCTATGTCGCCGTCCTCAGCGATCTCGTCCTGGCGCCGGCGACCCCCTCCAACACCGCGCGCACCGGCGGCACGATCTACCCCATCATCCGCAACGTCGCCGAGGCTCTCGGTTCGACTCCGGAACATGACGGGCGCAAGATCGGCTCCTATCTGACCGTGCTCATGTATTCGACCGGCCTGACGACGGGCTACATCTTCATGACCGCCATCGCGCCGAACTTCCTGATGGTGGATTTCGGACGCCGCATCCTCAAGGTCGATATCAGCTGGGGACTCTGGCTCGAGGCCGCCGTCGTTCCCGGAATGATCTGCCTGCTGCTGCTGCCGCTGCTCGTCTACTGGCTCTATCCGCCGACCCTCAAGACCATCGACAAGCGCAGCTTCGCCGCCAAGGGGGCACAGGAGCTGGGGCCGATCTCGCGCAACGAGAAGCTGCTGGCGCTGTTCTTCGTCCTCGCCGTGCTGGGATGGGCCACCGGCTCGTGGACGCACATCGATTCGACCGCGGTCGCCATCAGCCTGGTCGGTGCCTGCCTGTTCTTCCAGGTCGTGACCTGGGACGACCTGCTCGACAATCGCAGCGCGTGGACGACCTTCGTGTGGTACGCCGGCATCATCGGCATCGCCGGCGGGCTGGCGAAATACGGATTCTTCGTCTGGCTGGCCAAGGTGCTGCAGAACAACCTGCCGCTCGCGGGCCATGGAACCCTGACCGTCATGCTGGCGCTGGTGCTGGCCAGCATCCTCCTGCACTACATCTTCGCCTCCCTGGCCGTGTTCTGCGCCGTGATGCTGCCGGTGATCTTCACGCTGACCCTCGCCACCGGCGCCCCGGCCTATGCCACCTTCTTCCTCATCGCCTTCTCGGTGGATTACGCCGCCTCGCTGACGCACTACAGCGGCGCCCTCGGGGCCGTGCTGTTCGGCACCGGCTACGTCGAACAGCGGATCTGGTGGACGATCGGGCTCGTCTATACCGCCCTCAGCCTCGCCATCCACATGGGCATCGGCCTGCCCTACTGGAGGCTGCTGGGGCTGTGGTAGGCCGGCAAGGCAAGGGGTTCTCCTTTCGAGAAAGGAGAACCAGGAAAGCTTCCTCCGTTAAGGCTCCGCGTCCGTAACAGACGCGGAGCCCAACGAACGAAAGTCCTTTTGCTTCTTTTCCTTCAGGAAAAGAAGACCTCCTTGCCTATCCTTGCCCTCCCCCCACCGAGCGCGTCCGCGTGCGCATGGTGACGAACTCCTCCGCCGAGGTCGGGTGGATGCCGACGGTGCGGTCGAAGTCGGCCTTGGTGGCGCCGCAGTTGATCGCCACCGACAGCCCCTGGATGATCTCGGGAGCGTCCTCGCCGAGCATGTGGGCGCCGAGCACGCGCTGGGTCTTCTGGTCCACCACCAGCTTCATCAGCGTGCGGCGCTCGCGGCCGGTGAGAGCATGACGCATCGGGCGGAAGCGGCTGACGTAGATGTCCGCCGGGCCGCGCGCCGCCGCCTGCTCCTCGGTGAGCCCCACCGTGGCGATGGGCGGCGAGGAGAACACCGCCGTGGCCACGCGATCGAGATCCCACGCGCGCGGGCCGGCGCCGAACAGGCTCTCGGCCAGCGAATGCCCCTCGGCCAGCGCCACCGGGGTGAGGTTGAGCCGGTCGGTGACATCGCCGATGGCATAGAGGCCGGGCACCGAGGTTTCCGCCCCCTCCCCCGTCACGATGGCGCCCTTGGCGTTGGTTTGCACTCCCACCGCCTCCAGCCCGAGCCCCGCGACGTTGGGATGGCGGCCGGTGGCGGCGAACACCAGATCGGCCTCCAGCACCGTGCCGTCGGTGAGCGTCACCCGCCGGACCGCGCCGGGGGCATCGCCGGAAGCCGCAATGGCGGTGATGTTGCGCTCGGGATGCAGGCGCACGCCGTCGGCTGTCAGCGCCTCGGCCAGCGCCGCGCGCAGGTCGGCGTCGAAGCCGCGCAGCGGCAGCGGCTGGCGATAGACCAGATCCACCTCCGCCCCCAGCCCGGCGAGGATGCCGGCGAACTCCACCGCGATGTAGCCGCTGCCGTGCAGCACCACCCGATGCGGCAGGGCGGGAAGATGGAAGATGTCATCGGAGACGACGGCCAGCTCCGCCCCCGGATAGGTGGGGCGGGTGGGCTGCCCGCCGGTTGCGATGACGATGCGCTCGGCGGTGATGCGCCGCTCGCCCACCTGCAGCGTATGGGCGTCGCGGAAGGTGGCGCGGGCGTCGAAGATCGCCACCCCGGCGCCCTCGAGCATGCGGCGATAGATGCCGTTGAGGCGGGCGATCTCGCGGTCCTTGGCGGCGATCAGCGCGGCCCAGTCGTGGGCGCCGCGCTGCACCGCCCAGCCGAAGCCGCGCGCGTCGTCGAGGGCGGCGCCGTACTCGGCGGCCATCACCAGCAGCTTCTTGGGCACGCAGCCGATGTTGACGCAGGTGCCGCCCCAGAAGCGCTCCTCGGCCACGCCCACCCGCGCCCCGTGCCCCGCCGCGACCCGGGCGCAGCGCACTCCGCCCGCGCCGCCGCCGATGACGAAAAGATCGAAGTCGAATGCCCTGTCCGGCCCCGTCCCGCGCCGATGGTGCCGAAAG
>CALNAL010000008.1 GCA_937874445.1 uncultured Acetobacteraceae bacterium
GGCGGGGGCGCGTAGTTGGTTAAACCCCCCGGGGGGGGGGGCGGGGCGGCGCTGGCTGGTCACCGCCGCCACCACCGACCCGCTGCTGCTCGCCTCGGTGCAGTGGCTGCACTGCGCCAGCTACGGCCTGGCCTGGCTCGCGGCCCTGACGATGCTCTCCCGCCACATGCCCCCCGAGCGCGCCGCCACCGCGCAGATGCTGCACGCGGCGCTCGGCTCCACCGCCGCCACCGGGCTCGCGGAATGGGCCGCCGGGCTGATCTACGACGGCTCCGGCTCGGCCTTCCTGCTGATGGCCGGCCTCGCCGCCGCCGGCACCGCCGTGGCGCCGGCCCTCGCGCGGGCCGACCGGCGGGCGTAGGCAGCAAGAAAGAGGTTCTTTTCTGAAGAAAAGAACCAAAAGACTTTTGCGCGTCTGGTTGCGGGACTGGTCCCGGCCTTCCGGCTCCCCCTCTCGCAGGAGGGCGACATCGGGTGGCGCGGACGACTAGCCGTGCCAGTAGGCGCGCTTGAAGAAGCTGACGGTGACGACGACGGAAAGCAGGATGACCACCCCGCGCACCGCCTTGAGCGGCAGGCGCTGGCCGATGCGGCCGCCGACGTAGCCGCCCACCAGGGCACCGGCCAGCGAGGCGAGCGTCTGCGGCCACCACACCGCCCCGGCAATGACGAAGCACACCACGGCGATGGCGTTCATGGTGGCCACCAGCAGGGTGCGCACCGGGTTGAGCGCCTTGAGGTCGGCAACCCCCAGCAGCGACCAGGCGGCGAGCGTCATCAGCCCGACGGCGCCGCCGAAATAGCCGCCGTAGATGCCCAGCACGAACTGGATCACCGCGGCCAGCCAGTCGGGCAGGCGCATCCGGCCGGCGACCGCCTGGGAGAGCCTTCCGCCAAACACGAACACCGCCGTGGCGGCCAGCAGCAGCCAGGGGATGACGACGTCGAACAGTCCCGGCGGCGTCCCCAGCAGCAGCAGCGCGCCGGAGAGCCCGCCGGCCAGGCTGGCCAGCAGCATCACCCAGAACGGCAGCCGGCCGAAGTTGACCAGCGGTATGCGGTGTTTGCCGGTGGTGTAGGCCCAGGTGGAGACCAGCGAGGCCGGCATCAGCGCCACGGTGGAGGAGGCATTGGCATAGAGCGCCGGCATGCCGACCGCCACCATGGCGGGGAAGTTCACGAACGACCCGCCGCCGGCAATGGCGTTCATCGCGCCGGCCAGGAAGCCGGCCAGAATCAGCAGAAGGTATTCCACCGCTGCTCTCCCGCGCTCCCGCCGGCCCGGGGGCTCGGCGGGAAGGTCTCAGGACGCCGCAAGGGCGCGGCTGGAAGGGTCAGGCGTTGCCGGCCACGGAGGCGGCACCGGCGGCGGCGGCCTGCTGGCGGCGCTGCTGCCAGAGAGCCACGAAGTCGATGGGCTGGAGGAACACCGGGGCAAAACCGCCCTCGCGGGTGATGTCGGCCAGCAGGTTGCGCGCGAAGGGGAACAGCAGGCGCGGGCACTCCACCAGCAGCGTCGGCTCGACCGCCTGCTCCTGGATGCCGTTGAGGGTGAACACCCCGGCATAGGCCAGCTCGGCCAGGAACACGCGCGGCCCGTGCACGGCGTTCGAGGTCGCGGCCTGGCCGGTGGCGTCGGCGGGGGCCTCGGTGGCGTCGGCACGAATGGAAAGCGTCACCTCGAAGGTCTGGCTGCCCTCCGTCACGCGGCGCACCTGCACGTCGAGATTGATGTCCACCCGCGGGGGATTGTGCAGCTGGGTGTAGATCATCGGCGCGCCGGGAACCTCGAAGGAGAGATCCTTGACGTACTGGATGTTCACCACCAACGGCGGCAGCTGCTGCTGGGGGCCGCCCTGCGGCGGGGTGGAATCGGCGTCGGACATGACGATCTCCGTGGAGAAGAGATTGGGGGGCAGAAATGGTTGAAGGTCGCGGTAGCACAGGCGGCCCCCGAGCGAAAGCTTCCGAAACAAAAGCGTCCGGGGGTCAGCCGTAGGGGTCGGGAACCTCCGGGACCGGGGCCGTCGGGTCCACCCGGAGCCAGCCGCCGTTTTCCACCCGCTCGCCGGCAAAGGCCAGGATGAACGCCCAGTGGCTGACCACCAGCGTCGCCTCGTGCCCGGCGGTGGCGGCCATCTCGGCGCGGAAGCGCGCGGCACGGGCGCGCACGCTGGCAAAGGACTCCCGCTCCCCCGGCCACCAGACCTCCGCGACGGGCGAGAAATCGAGCCCCGGCCAGGCCTGCTCGAGTTCGCTGCGGCGGCGGCCGATGTCGCAGGAGAAGGCGTAGCATTCGCGCACGAGGGGAGCGAGCCGCACCGCCAGTCCCAACCGGCCGGCCACGGCCTGCGCGGTCTGTAGCGCGCGGGTGTAGGGCGAGACCACCACCTGGCGCAGCCCCAGCCCGGCCAGGGCCTCGGCCGCCGCCTCCGCCTGCGCCCGGCCCAGCTCCGTCAGCGGAGGATCGACGATCCCAGGATCGTGACGCGAGGCGGCATAATGGACGTTGAAAGCGCTCTGGCCGTGGCGGAGCAGGATCATGCAACTGGCATAACCGGCAGGTTGCAGCGATGCAACCGTCGGACTTGTTGTGCGGAGGGCGCCGGGCTCTTATGTCTGTACCGGGCCGCGGCAATGGGCGGCGGACGTGGAGTGTACCGATGAGTTCCAGCGGCGGTTTCCCGCTTGACCTGATTCTGCTCGGGATGATCGCCGCCTTCCTGGTGCTGCGGCTGCGCAGCATCCTGGGACGGCGCACCGGCTTCGAGCGCCCGCAGATGCGGCCCTCCGGCGAGGGCCCGGTGATCGACGGCGAGCCCGCCCCCGAGCCGCCCCCGCAGC
>CALNAL010000009.1 GCA_937874445.1 uncultured Acetobacteraceae bacterium
TGGCCGGGGGACTGGCCGGCTATGCCGTGTCCGCCTCGGCGACCGACATGGTCGTGCACGGCGGGGGCGTCGCCTCCGGCGGTTCGCCCCTGCCGGAGGGGCTCGCCCTGCCGGACCCGCTGGCCGGCGGCCTGCAGGCGCGCCCGACCGTGCCCGCCCAGGCGATGGAGGCCCTGCCGCCGTGGCGTCGCTTCGCCGTGGCGCCCGCGCCCGCCGATGGCCGCCCGGTGATCGCCATCGTCATCGACGACGTGGGCGAGCTGCGCGGCCCGTCCGAGCGGGCGGTGGCCCTGCCCGGGGCGGTCACGCTGGCCTGGTTCCCCTTTTCGCGGGACCTGGCCAACCAGGTCGCCGCCTCCTCGGCGCGCGGGCACGAGACCCTGCTGCACATGCCGATGCAGGCCTCCTATACCAATTCCATCGCCCAGACCGGCCCCGACCCGCTGCGGGTGGACATCCCCCGCGATGTCAACCTGTCCCGGCTGCGCACCGCCATGCAGGCGGTGCCGCAGGCGGTGGGGCTGAACAACCACATGGGCACGCTGGTCACCCGCAACGAACCGCTGATGGAGATGGTGGCCGGCGAGACCCGCAGCCGGGGCATGCTGTTCCTCGACAGCATGGTGGTGGCGCATAGCTACGGCCTGCCGACGGCGCTGCAGGCGGGGGTTCCGGCCGCCGCCAACGACATCTTCCTCGACCCGATCATGGGCTCGGCCTCGGTGCTCCAGCAGCTCGACCGGGTGGAGCACGCGGCGCGCCATCGCGGCTATGCCATCGCCATCGGCCATCCCCACCCCCGCACCCTGGAGGGGCTGGAGGCCTGGCTGCCGACGGTGGCCGCCAAGGGCCTGGTGCTGTGGCCGATCTCGGCCGCTGTCGCCTTCCGCAACCACCTCGACCTGCCGGGCGTGCCGGTCTGAGGAAAGGGCAGGTAAGGTCTTCTTTTTCCTGAAGGAAAAAGAAGCAAAAAGGACTTTTATTCGTTTGGCTCCGCGTCTGACCCCAGGCGCGGAGCCTTAACGTACAGAGCTTTCCTGGTTCTCCTTTCGCGAAAGGAGACCACCTTCCTTGCTTTGCCCGCCCCCGGGAGGAGGCGGCGCTTGCACATGGCGCGGGAGGGGCTAATATGAGCACACGCTCATATCGAAGCTCCCATGGCCCCACCCTGCAAAATCCGCCGCGTCTCCCCGCCCGGCATGGTCCGCCTCTTCCGTCCGGAAGGTGCGGAGGAGGCGCCGCTGCGCACGCTGCGCCTGCGGCTGGACGGGCTGGAGGCCCTGCGCCTGGTCGAGCTGCTCGGTCTGGACCAGACGGCGGCGGCGGCGCGGATGGGCATTTCGCGCCAGACCTTCGGGCGGGTGCTGGCCGGGGCCCGCCGGGTGGTGGCCCAGGCCGTGGTGGGCGGATTCGCCCTGCGCATCGCCGATGACGAGGCGGTCTGCGCCCCGGCCGCGCTCCCGGCCGGCGCCCGCCCGGTGGCGGTGAGCGCGGAGGCGGCCTCGCTGGAGGCGGCGGTGGCGCCGCGCTTCGGCCGGGCGCCGGGCTTCCTGCTGGTCGATCCCGTGACCTTTGCCTGCGAATACCTTTCCCACGAGAGCGGGGGTCCCCAGGGCCGGGGCACCGACGCCGTGGCGCGGCTGGCCCGCGCGGGCGTCGCGGCGGTGCTGACCGGATTTCTCGGCCCGCGGGCCGCCGAGGCCCTGGCGGCGGCCGGCATTCCCGCCTTCGACGGACTCGGCGCCCTCAGCGTGCGCGAGGCGGTCGAGCAGTATGCGCGGGGCGCGCTTTCGCCCTCTCTTTCCTCCGAAAGGACCTCCCCATGAACGGTTCCATTGCGATTGCGGTCGATCAGCCGGCCGGCCCGCTGTCGTGGCTCGACGCGATTCCCTCGGCGCATTTCGGCAGTTGCAGCGGGTTCGCGATCGTGGACTGGCAGGACGGCCAGGCCCGCAGCGCGACGGTGGTGGCCGCCCCGCCGCACGAGGAGGGCGGCTGCATGTCCCGCGTGCGGCTGCTGGCCGGGCAGGGAGTCACCGCCATCGTCACCGGCGGGGCCGGCGGGCGGGCGCTGATGGCGATGGAACAGGCCGGTCTGCCCGTCTGGCGCGCGCTGGATGGCGGCAGCGTCGCGGATTCGCTGACGGCGCTGGACCAGGGGCGGCTAGAGCGCTTCCTGGAGGGGTGCAGCGGGCATGGCGATTGCGGCCATCACGCCTGACGGGCGCCCCCGCTCTTCACGATCCGGAGAGCGGGGGACGCGCGCCATTGCTGCCGACATTAGCGGTTCCTAAACTTGCCGTAAGAAATAGGTCGGGAAGTGGAACCGAATGGTCTGTCCCACCGCGGCGGATGCCATCTGCGCGGACTGCACGAGGGAACTGGCACGGCTGCTGAAGCTGCTGGCCCATCCGCACCGCCTTGCCGTACTGTGCCACCTGGCGCGGCACGGCGAGAGTCGGGCCGGCGTGCTGGCCGAGATGCTGGTGCAGTTGGCGGCCCGTGATGGCGCGGTGGCGCCTTCGCAGTCCGCGCTCTCGCAACACCTTGCCCTGCTGCGGGCGGAGGGGCTGGTGGCGGCGCGGCGCGAGGTGCACGCCGTGTGGTATCGTCTGGCCGACCCGCGGGTGGAGCGGCTGCTCGGTGCGCTGGGGCGCCTGCCCTGCCCATACGAGATGGGTCCCTACGAGACGGCTCCCCACGCGAGGGCGCCGTCCGGAATCAAGCCAGCCGGGGCGGGTCCGTTCCGGCCGGCCACAAAGGCTTGCAAGGAGATGAGGGGATGATTCCCAATGTCGGGGCCGTCGATCGCACGATCCGCCTGGGGATAGGGCTGTTCCTGCTATCGATGCTGTTCTGGGGAAGCGGGCCGTGGCGCTGGGCGGGGCTGATCGGCATCGTGCCGATCGTCACCGCGACGGTGCGCTTCTGCCCGCTCTATGCCGCGCTGGGCTGGCGGACCTGCCGGCGCAATGCCGACGGCAGCTGCGGGTGCGGGCATTGACGGCGGCCTGCCCCTCGCGGCCCGGCTTCGGGCGTCGTCTCGGCCGCGAGATCGCACTGGTGATCGGCCTCAAGGTCGTTGCCATTTTCGCGCTGTGGTTCGCATTCTTTTCGCCATCGCATCGTCCTGTCATTGATCCTTCCGCGCAGATTGCCGGCGCGGTTTCCATGACTCAGAGGTAGGCCATCATGGATGTTGTTTCGCTTGCCCGACTGCAGTTCGGCCTCACGGCCATGTATCATTTCCTGTTCGTGCCTCTGACTCTCGGACTGTCGATCATCCTGGTGATCATGGAGAGCGTGTGGTACGCGACGGGGCGCACCATCTGGCGCGACATGGTGAAGTTCTGGGGCCTGCTCTTCGGGATCAACTTCGCCATGGGTGTTGCCACGGGCATCACCATGGAGTTCCAGTTCGGCACGAACTGGGCGTACTATTCGCACTACGTGGGCGACATCTTCGGCGCCCCGCTGGCCATCGAAGGAATGATGGCCTTCTTCCTTGAGGCCACCTTCATCGGCCTGTTCTTCTTCGGCTGGCAGAAGCTCTCGCGGGGGGCGCATCTTTTCGTCACCTGCATGGTGGCGCTGGGCTCCAACCTCTCGGCGCTGTGGATCCTCATCGCCAACGGCTGGATGCAGTATCCGGTCGGCGCGCGGTTCAATGTCGAGACCATGCGCATGGAGGTTTCCAACTTCGCGCAGGTGGTGCTCAACCCGGTGGCGCAGGTGAAATTCGTGCACACCACGGCGGCGGGCTACGTCACCGGCGCGATGTTCGTGCTGTCGATCAGCGCGCTCTACCTGCTGCGCAAGAAGTATCGTCCGCTGGCGCTGCGCTCGATGACGGTGGCCGCGGCCTTCGGCATCGCCGCCTCGCTGGCGGCCGTCGTGCTGGGCGACGAGAGCGGCTACACCGCCGGCGAGAACCAGAAGATGAAGGTCGCCGCGATCGAGGCCGAGTGGAACACCGAGGCGGCTCCGGCCTCCTTCACCCTCGTCGGCCTGCCCGACCGCGACGCGCACACCACCCACTACGCCATCCGCATTCCCTTCGCGCTGGGCCTGATCGTCACGCGCTCGGTTTCCGGCCAGGTGCCGGGCATCAACGACCTGGTGGCGGACGCGAAGAACCGCATCGCGAGCGGCATGCTGGCCTATGGCGCGATGACCAAGCTGCGCGCCGACAAGACCGACGCGGCCGCGCGCGCCGTCTTCGATGCGAACGTGAACGACCTGGGCTATGCCCTGCTGCTCAAGCGCTACACGCCCAACGTGGTGGACGCGACGCCCGCGCAGATCCAGGCCGCGGCGTGGGACACGGTGCCGCCGGTGGCGCCGCTGTTCTGGAGCTTCCGCGTCATGGTGGGGCTGGGCTTCTACTTCATCCTGCTGTTCGGCACGATGTTCTTCCTGTCGTGCCGGCGCCGGCTGGAGAGCTGCCCGATGCTGCTGAAGGTCTGCGTCTGCTCGCTGCCGCTGCCGTGGATCGCCTCGGAGGTGGGCTGGTACGTGGCGGAAGGCGGGCGCCAGCCGTGGACCATCGACGGCGTGCTGCCGACCTTCCTGTCGGCCTCTTCGCTGCCGGCCTCCAATCTCTGGCTGTCGGTCGGCGGTTTCGTGCTGCTCTACTCGGCGCTGGCCGTGGTGGAGGTCTTCCTGATGATCCGCACGGTGCGTCACGGCCCCGACATGACCGAGGATGCCGCCCCCGCGGCCCTCGTCCAGCCGGCCGAGTGAGGGAGAGAGACCATGATCGATTATGAAATCCTGCGTCTGCTCTGGTGGGCCGTGCTGGGGGTGCTGCTGATCGGCATCGCCGTGATGGACGGTTTCGACTACGGCGCGGCCATCCTGCTGCCCTTCGTCGGCAAGACCGACGCCGAGCGCCGGCTGGTCATCAACACGGTCGGCCCGGTGTGGGAGGGCAACCAGGTGTGGCTGATCCTCGGCGCCGGGGCGATCTTCGCCGCCTGGCCGCAGCTCTACGCGGTGGCCTTCTCGGGCTTCTACCTGGCCATGCTGCTGCTGCTGGCCTCGCTGATCCTGCGGCCGGTGGGCTTCAAGTTCCGCGGCAAGGTGGAATCCGCCGGCTGGCGCACGGTGTGGGACCTGGCGCTCTTCGTGGGCGGGCTGGTGCCGGCGCTGGTCTATGGCGTGGCCTTCGGCAATGCCCTGCAGGGCGTGCCGTTCCGCATCGACGACACCATGCGCATGTTCTACGAGGGCACGGTGTGGGGGCTGTTCAATCCGTTCGGCCTGCTGGCGGGTCTGCTCTCGGTGGCGATGATCACGCTGCACGGCGGCACCTGGCTGGCGTGCAAGACCACCGGCCCGGTGAAGGCCCGTGCCGCGAAGGCGGCGGTGGGCGCGGGCATCGTCGCGGTGGTGCTGTTCGCGATCGGCGGGTTCTGGGTGGGGCACATCGATTTCTACGCCCTCTCGGGCACCATTGATCCCAACGGCCCGTCCAATCCGCTGGCCAAGCACGTCGTCATGGCGGCGGGCGGGCTGCTCACCAACTACGGCAGGTTCCCGCTGGCGATGCTGGCGCCGGTGGTCGGCTTTGCCGGACTGATCGGGGCGCTGCTGCTGGCCCGCGGCGGCAGGCGGCCCAAGCTGGCCTTCGTGCTGTCCTCGCTGGGCATCGCTGGCATCATTGCCACCGCCGGCATCTCGGCCTTCCCCTTCCTGCTGCCCTCCTCGATCGCCCCGGGGGCCAGCATGATGGTGTGGGATTCCTCTTCCTCGTTCATCACCCTGGCCGTCATGACCGGCGTGACCGTCGTCTTCCTGCCGATCATTCTGATCTACACGGGGTGGGTCTATCGCGTCCTGCGCGGGCCTCTGTCGGTCGAGGAGATCGGCAAAGACTCCAAGGCATTCTACTGAAGGAGCCCGGACACATGTGGTACTTCACCTGGGCCCTCGGCGTGGGCTTCGCCATCCTGGTCGGCGTGGCCAGCGCCCTGTGGCTGGAAATCTCTCCCGACGGCTGCGGTTGCGGCTGCGGGAAGGACAAGTCCTCCTGAACCCAAGGGCTCCTCGCAAGAGGGCCCGAGCGCGGGGAGACGGCTTCGGCCGCCTCCCCGTTTTTTGTTCCGCCCCAAAGCAAGGAAGGTGTTCTCCTTTCGGGAAAGGAGAACCAGGAAAGCTTCCTCCGTTAAGGGCTCCGCGCCTGTGTCGGACGCGGAGCCCAATGGGGAAAAGTCCTTTTTGCTTCTTTTTCCTTCAGGAAAAAGAAGATCCTTTTCTTTGCTTCGTGGTCCTCACGGCACGTCCTCGGTCTGGTCGGCGTGGCAGGTGGCGCAGAAGTTTTCCGAGGCGCGATGGACGTGGTGGCACTTCTCGCAGGGCAGCGGCCCGTTGTGCGAGGCGTGCGGGTTGGAGGCGCCGTTGTCGTCGGTGAGGTCGGCGATATCGTCGTCGGAGCCGTGGCACGACTTGCATTCGCCCGTCGCCACGCTGGCGGCCGGCGGGTTTTCGCGGTGGCAGGAGAGGCAGGAGAGTCCGGCCTCGCGGTGCCTGGTCAGCAGATTGGCGC
>CALNAL010000010.1 GCA_937874445.1 uncultured Acetobacteraceae bacterium
GGGCGGGCAGGCGCAGGGCCACCGCGTCGGGGCCCGGCAGCACCAGCACCCCGGCCCGCCAGGCCACCGCCTGCCACAGCAGCACCCCCGCCAGCAGCCCGCTCGCGGCGGAGAAGCGCGGCCTAAAGCGGGATGACATTTGGCGGAATCGCCAGAAGCCCGAATCGCGCGAGGAAACGCAACTTGGGAAGGAAGGGAAGGGCTTTTTTTCCTGAAGGAAAAGAAGCAAAAGGACTTTTGTTCCTTTGGCTCCGCGACCGACCCAGGCGCGGAGACTTAACGGATAAAGCTTTCTTGGTTCTTCTTGCTCGCAAGAAGAACACCTTCCTTGCCTTGCCGTCGCGCCTTCCCCGCGCCACCGGTCCGGCCAGCCGGATCACGCTCTAAAGCTCCAGGAAAAGGGAATCGTCGGGCAGGCGGCCGCCCACCGCCTCGGGAGAAATCTCCATCAGCGCGCGGTAGAAGGCGAGCAGCTCGCCCTGCATCGCCCGGGCGCTCTGCACCTCGATGTTCTGGTATTTGAGCGAGGCGCGGAACATCTCGGCGCGCATGTCCATCTTGGCCTCGGCCAGCGCGCCGGCCTCCGCGAGATGCGCGGGCACCCACTCGGCGGCGGGCTTGAGCCCGGCGCGCAGCACCGCCAGCACCTCGGGGGCGGATTCGATCAGGCTCTGATGCAGCGCCACGCCCGCCATGGGGATGCGCGGGGCGCCGAACAGCCGGCCCCATTCCTGTTGCAGGCTCAGCGCCCGATGGAGCGTGCGGCCCTGCTTGCCCGCCAGCATGATCGCCATGGTGGCCGGCGGCTCGCTCAGCACCGCCGCGTGCGAGCGCCCGGCGGCCAGCATCTGCGCGGCCTCCATCGGCGTGCCCACGTAGTCGATGGTGATGTCGCGCCCCACCTCCAGCCCGGCGCGCCGGAGCAGGGCGCGGAAGGTCAGGTCGGGCATGTCGTTGCGGAAGAAGTTGGTGAGGTGCCGGCCCTTGAGGTCGGCCAGCGTCTGGATCGCGGGATCGTCGGTGACGACGTAGAGGTGCCCCATGCTGGTGATCGCCAGCAGGCGCACCGGCACGCCGCGGTTGGCGAACAGCGCCGGCACATGCGTGGGCGTGGTGAACAGCCGCGTCGCGCCCGAGACGATGCCGGCGCGCAGCTCGTCGGTGTCGCGCCACAGGCGGAAGCTCGAGTCCGGCACCGCCTTCTGCCACGGCTCGGTCTGCATCACGCGCGCCATCACGATCGAGGAGGCGTTGGGCGCGGCGAGCACGTTCAGCGGCGCGGCGGCCGCCCGGGCGGGCAGGCTTGCCACGGCGGGAGCCAGGGCCAGGGCCGGCAGGGCGGCCAGCAGATCGCGGCGACGCATGGCGCAAATCTCCGTTATATTGGCGTCATATATAACGCTGCCGGCCCCGCCGGGTCGAGGCGCGCTCAGCCGGTCCAGTCCGCATAGCAAAGCCGGCGCCCCGCCACCTCGGCCAGGCGCACCGGCCGGCCGTACACCGCCGAAAGCCGCGCCTCGGTGAGCAGCGTCGCGGTGGGCCCCCAGGCCGCCACCTGGCCAGCCTCCCCATCGCCGCCCTCCATCCCGTCGGTCGCCGCGGGCGGGGCCATGACCAGGCTCTGCCCGGCCACCAGAAAGGCGTGCTCGGGGTTGTGGCTGGTCATCACCACCGCCAGTCCCTCGCGCGCCAGGCCGCGCACCAGCTCCAGCACCCGCATCGCGTTGGCGAAGTCGAGATGCGAGGTGGGCTCGTCGAGCAGCAGCGCGCGCGGCTGCTGGGCCAGCGCGCGGGCGATCAGCACCAGCTGCCGCTCGCCGCCGGAAAGCTCGGGATAGAGGCGCCCGGCCAGCCCCGCCACGCCCAGCTTCTCCAGCGCCGCCTGCGCCACCGCGCGGTCGGCCGGGCCGGGGGCGGCGAGCCAGCCGAGATGCGGGGCGCGCCCCATTTCCACCACCTCGCGCACCGTGAAGGCGAACACCGGCGCGTCGGACTGCGGCACCACGCCGAGCCGCTGCCCGATGGCGCGGCGCGACAGGACGGCGAGCGCGTGGCCGTCCAGGCGGATCTCCCCTCCCGCCAGCCTCTCCTGCCCGGCGAGGCAGCGCAGCAGCGTGCTCTTGCCGATGCCGTTGGGGCCCAGCACGCACAGCACCTCGCCCGGCGCCAGGGTGAAGGAGAGGCCGGAGAACAGCGTCCGTCCCCCGGGCAGGCGATAGGCGGCTCCCGCGGCCTCCAGCATCGCGTCCATCGCGCGGCAAGCATCCGGGCGCATCCGCGCTACGCCCACCCGAGCGCGCGGCGGCGCAGCAGCAGGGCGAACACCGGCGCCCCCACCAGCGCGGTGAGAATGCCGATGGGCAGCTCGGCGGCGGTGAGGGTGCGGGCCACGTCGTCCACCCCCACCAGGTAGCAGCCGCCCAGCACCGTCGCCACCGGCAGCATCCGGCGGAAATCGGCGCCGACCAGGATGCGCGCGGCATGCGGCATCACCAGCCCGACCCAGCCGACGATGCCCGCCGCGGCCACCGTGGCGGCGGCCACCAGGGTTGCGGCCACCACCACCACCCCGCGCAGCAGGGCGGTATCCACCCCCAGCGCCTCGGCCTCCGCCTCCCCCAGCGCCAGCAGGTTGAGCCGCCAGCGCAGGCCCAGCAGCAGCGCCCCGGCCGGCCCCACCAGCACCGCCAGCAGCACGATATCGCGCCAGCCCAGGCCGGCCAGCGAGCCAAGCAGCCAGAACTCGATGAGGGGCAGGCGCGATTCGGGGTCGGCGGCGTATTTCAGCAGCGACAGCAGCGCGGTGAAGAAGGCGCCGACGATGACGCCGGTGAGCACCATCACCAGCGTGGGCGCGGAGCGATAGGCGCGCGAGAGGGCGAAGCACACCCCCACCGCCGCCAGCCCGCACACGAAGGCCGAGCCCGCCACCGCGCCGGGAGCGGGGAAATAGAGGATGGCCAGCGCCGCCCCGAATCC
>CALNAL010000011.1 GCA_937874445.1 uncultured Acetobacteraceae bacterium
GGCAAAGGAGGCCCCCAGCATGTCCCTCGATCCCACCATCCGCGATACCCTCAAGGGGGTCTCCACCGCCACTCTCACCACCGTCCTGCTCAAGCACGGGCTGCGCAACGTCTGGCTGCGCGGCACCCTGCCGATCCGGCCGGGGCAGGGCCGCCTGGTCGGGCCCGCCTTCACGCTGCGCTTCGTGCCCGCGCGCGAGGACCTCGCCACCCCGGCCTCCTGGGCCTCGCCCAAGTCCACCCGCGGCGCCATCGAGGCCATGCCCGAGGGCTGCATCGCGGTCGCCGATGCCATGGGCGTCACCGATGCCGGCATCTTCGGCGACATCCTCTGCGCGCGCATGGCCAAGCGCCGCGTGGGCGGCCTCGTCACCGACGGGGTGATGCGCGACAAGGACGGGGTGCTCGCCTCCGGACTGCCGGTCTGGTGCCGCGGCAATGCCGCGCCGCCCTCGGTCGCCGGCCTCACCTTCGTCGGCTGGCAGGAGCCGATCGGCTGCGGCGGCGTGGCCGTGTTCCCCGATGACATCATCGTGGTGGACGACGACGGCGCGGTGGTGATCCCCCAGGCCCTGCTCGCCGAGGTAGCCTCCGCCGCCGTGGAGCAGGAAGCGCTGGAGGCGTGGATCGTCACCGAGGTGGCGCGCGGTGTGCCGCTGCCCGGCCTTTACCCCGCCAACGCCGAGACCCAGGCCCGCTACGCCGCCTGGCGCGCCAGCCAGAAGAAGTAACCCCCCGGCGGGGAGTGTTCACTGCGGCTACCCGGAAGGTGTTCTCTGCCGCTCTGGTAGAAACCGGTTCCGCCGTGGCATAACGCGCCCCCATACGTCATCGTCCGCTCCGCCTTCCCGCGGCCTCCTGCGCCGGGAAGGCTGCGAGTTACGGCCCCCCCGGCCCGTCCGAGGCCGCCGTCGGCCCCGGAGAAATCATGCCGCTGCCCCGCCTGCTCGCCGCCGTCCGCCTGCTGCGCCGCGCCCCCCTGCCGGGGCAGTGGGCGGTGCTGCTCGCGGGCTCGGCGATCATGGTCGCGCTGCTGGAGCTGGCCCATCTGCCGGCCGCCCTGCTGCTCGGGCCGATGCTCGCCGCCATCGGCGCGGCCATTGCCGAAACCGGCGTGCGGGTGAAGCCTGCCGTGTTTTCCGCCGCCCAGGGCGTGGTGGGCTGCATGATGGCCCGTGGCATCCCCCTCTCCTTCCTCGACGTGGTGGCGCGCGACTGGCCGATTTTCCTGGCCGGGGTGCTCTCGGCGATGGCACTCGCCACGCTGCTCGGCTGGATTCTCACCCGCTGGCAGGTGCTGCCGGGAACCACCGCCGTCTGGGGCTCCTCGCCCGGCGCCGCCACCGCCATGGTGCTGATGGCCGAATCCTTCGGCGCCGACATGCGGCTGGTGGCGTTCATGCAGTATCTGCGGGTGGTGTGCGTCGCCATCTGCGCCTCGCTGATGTCCATCTTCTTCACCAACGGCGGCGGACACGGGGTCCAGGAGATCATCTGGTTCCCCGCCGTCTCCTGGACGGCGCTCGCCGAGACGGTGGTCATCGCGGTGGGCGGCGGGCTGCTGGCGCGGCGGATGCACATGCCCGCCGGCTCGCTGCTGGTGCCCTGCATCATCAGCGCGGTGCTGCAGGGCAGCGGGCTCATCGTCCTCACCCTGCCGCCCTGGCTGCTCGCCATCTCCTACGCCTTCGTGGGCTGGAGCATCGGGCTGCGCTTCACCAGCCAGGTGATCCGCCACGCCATGCACTCCTTCCCGCGCGTGCTGGCCTCCACCCTCGTGCTGATCGCCGCCTGTGCCGGCTTCGGCGCCGTGCTGGCGCATTTCGCCGGGCTCGACCCGCTCACCGCCTACCTCGCCACCAGCCCCGGCGGGGCCGATTCGGTGGCGATCATCGCCGCCTCCTCCGATGTCGATCTGCCCTTCGTGATGTCGATGCAGGTGGTGCGGCTGGTGCTGGTGATGCTCACCGGCCCGGCGGTGGCCCGCATGGTGGCGCGCCACGTCGAGGCCCATCCCCGCAAACGCCCGCCCCGGCGCTAGAGCGCGATGACGTTGGGCGGAATCGCCAAAAGCCTGAATCGCGCGAGGAAGCAAAGTGCTGAAGCGAGAGGCGTGAGCGCACGCGCGCGCATCCCGCTCGCGTGTCCTGCCCGCGAAGTTCGCCGCATCGGCGGCGGACGGAGCGGATCAGCAGGCCACCAGGCTACAGTTCCGGTCCCAGCGCGGCATCGAGCCAGGCCAGCAGCGCCCGCACCAGCGCGGCCTGCGCCCGCGTTTCCGGCACCACGGCCTTGAGCAGCAGTTCGGGCATGGCAAAGTCGGGCAGCACCACCACCAGGCGCCCCTCGGCCAGCGGCGCGGCCGTCAGGTAGGTGCCGAGCAGGGCGATGCCGTTGCCCTCCAGCGCCGCCTCCAGCAGCACCTGCCCGTCGTTGGCCGCGAGCCGCGGCATCACCTCCACGCTCACCGGCCCCTCCGGACCGCGGAAGCTCCACACCCGGCCCGAGGGGGCGAAGTCCAGGCAGGCATGGGCCAGCAGGTCGCGCGGGTGGCGCGGCACGCCGTGCGCGGCGAGATAGGCCGGGGCGGCGCAGAGATGGCGGCGCAGCGGGCGCAGGGGAAAATCCATCACCCCGCCGAAGGTGGGGGTGAAGGCGCCGATCGCCACGTCGAAGCCGGTTTCCACCGGGTTCACCGGACCGTCGAGCAGGGCGATGTCGAGACTCACCGCGGGGTGGCGGCGCTGGAAGGCCGCCAGCGCCGGGCCGAGCACACGTTCGCCCAGGGTGGTGGGCACCTTCAGGCGCAGATGGCCGCTCAGCGCGCCGGTGCGGGCGGTCATCGCCGCCAGGGTGGCGTCGTATTCGGCGATCAGGGCGCGCACGCGGGGCAGGTGGCGGCGGCCGGCGTCGGTGGGCGTGACCAGGCGGGTGGTGCGTTCGAACAGCCGGGTGCGCAGCGCCGCCTCCAGCTGCTCCACCCGCTTGGTGACGACCGAGGGGGCGACGCCGAGTTCGCGCGCGGTCGCGGAAAAGCTGCCGGTGCGGGCGGTGGTGGCGAAGGCCTTGAGGTTGGACATCATGTCCATGGCGGAATGTCCTGGCGCCGTTGTCTTTCGCGAATCGCGAACAGTGATCGCTCGATTTGCCCCATTCCCGTGCCAAAATCCACTGCCTATCCTTCGCGCCAAGCAACAAGCCACTCTCCGGGAGGACGCGACGCGCATGGCCTTCATCCAGGAACCACCTCGGCAGACCGAGGTGATCGACGACTGCGACGTGGTGGTGCTGGGAGGCGGTCCGGCCGGGCTCGCCGCCGCCGCCGCCGCCGCCCGCGGCGGGGCCCGCACCCTGCTGGTGGAACGCTACGGTTTCCTCGGCGGCATGGCCACCGCCGCCGGCGTGACCAATTTCTGCGGGCTGCACGCCAGCGTGCACGGCACCCATCGCCAGGTGGTGCACGGCATCGCCGACGAGCTGCTGGCGCGCATCGACCGGCTCGGCGGGCTCAACGCGCCGCACAACGTGCTCGGGCGCATCCAGGCCCAGGCCTACGACATCCCCGCCGCCAAGCGCGCCGCCGACGCGCTGCTCGCCGACGCCGGCGCCAGGGTGCTGTTCCACGCCCTCGCCGCCGGAGTGGCGATGGGGACCGCGGGACGGATCGACGCGCTGCTGGTGGAGACCCGCGCCGGACGCGGGGCCATCCGCGCCCGCCAGTTCATCGATGCCTCCGGCGACGGCGACCTCGCCGCCTGGTCCGGCGCCCCCTGCGAACGCGCCGGACGCGACGGCCCGATGCTGTTCCCCACCATGATGTATCGCATCAACGGCGTGGACAGCGCCGCCGCCGGCGAGATCTGGCGCGAGATCCCCCGGCTGATGGCCGAGGCCGAGGCCGCCGGGCGCTTCCGCTTTCCCCGCCACGGCGCGGTGGTGCGCGCCCAGAAGCACCCCCAGGAATGGCGGGTGAACATCACCCAGCTGCGCACCCCCGACGGGCGCGCGGTGGACGGGCTCGACCCCGCCGAACTCTCCGCCGCCGAGACCGAGGGGCGGCGCCAGGCCTTCGAGACCGTGGAATTCCTGCGCACCCTGCCCGGCTTCGCCGACGCCTACATCGTCGATATCGGCCCTCAGCTCGGCATCCGCGAGACCCGCCGGCTGGCGGGCGCCTACATGCTGACCGAGGACGACGTGCTGGGCTGTGCCTCCTTCCCCGACAGCATCGGTGTCAACGGCTGGCCGGTGGAGGAGCACGTCGCCGGCCAGGTCGCCTATCGCTGGCAGCCGCGGGAAAGCCGCGGATTCAACCAGTTGCCCTACCGCATGCTGCTGCCGCGCGGGGTGGACAACCTGCTGGTGGCCGGGCGCTGCGCCGCCATGACCCACGGCGGGCAGTCGGCCGCGCGGGTGAGCGGGCCGTGCTTCGTGATGGGCCAGGCCGCCGGCACCGCCGCGGCGCTGGCGCTGGCCGGCGGGATCGCCCCCCGCGCCCTCGACATTTCCGCGCTGCAGAGCCGCCTCGCCGCATCGGGCGTGTGGCTCGGCACCGAACCGGAGGAAAACCAATGACTTCTCCCGCCGCTTCCGCCCCCACCTCTGCTCCGGCCTGGCGCTGGGTGGTGCTGGGCGTCGCCTGGCTCGGCCTGCTGCTGACCTTCGTGGACCGCCTGCTGTGGGGCAACGTCGCCGTCACGGTGGGGCACGCGCTGGCGCTGCCGATGGCCGCGCTGGGCGTGTTCGTCACCGCCTTCTACATCGGCTACGTGCTGGCCAACGCGCTGGGCGGCATCGCCGGCGACCGGCTCGGGCCGCGTGCCCTGCTTGCCCTTTCGCTGCTGCCGCTCGGCCTGGCCACCGCGGCCTTCGGCTTCACCACCTCGGCGGCCTGGGGGCTCGCCTTCCAGGCGCTGATGGGGCTGGCCGCGGGGCTCGCCTACTCCAACTGCGTCAAGCTGGTGATGTCGTGGTTCCCCCGCAGCGAGCGCGGGCGGGCCATGGGGCTGCTCACCACCGCCACCTCGCTCGGCGTGGTGGTGTGCAATGCCACCGTGCCCACGCTGATGGCCGTCTATACCTGGCAGGGGGTCTATTGGCTGTTCGGCGCCATCACCTTCGTCGTCGGGCTGATGGTCTGGGCCCTGCTCGGCCGGCCCGCCCCCTTCGCCCCGCCTGCCAGGCCCGGCTCGAGCTGGGCGGAAACCCGTGCCC
>CALNAL010000012.1 GCA_937874445.1 uncultured Acetobacteraceae bacterium
CCGTCGCTGGCCACCAGGGTGTTGCGGCGGGCCAGCACGGTGCCGCTGGGCCACGGCTGCGCGAAGGCGAAACGGTCGGTGCGGGCCACCACGGTTTCGAGCACCTCGGCGATGCGGGGGCCCTTTCCGGGAGGCGGCACCGGCAGCAGCGGCGAGGCGGCGATCATGCCGAAGTGGCGCAGCAGCTGGCCGAGGGTGGCGGCCATGGTGGCCACGGTCTCGCTGGCCCAGTGCTGGCCGGCCTCGACGAGGATGGCGGCGGCCCGCCCGGCGGGGTCGAGAAAGCGGGGATAGTCGATCAGCCTGGGGCCGGCGGGATGGCCGCGGTCGGCGACCACCAGCGGCGGGCAGCCGAGGTCCGCCGCCAGCGCCCGCCCGCGTGCCGAGGCGCCGCACAGGATCAGCGGCTCGCCCGGCCAGAACATCGAGTGCAGGTCGAGCACCACGTCGGCGGAATCGAACACCGGCCGCAGCGCCCGGGCACGCGCAAGTTCGCAGGAGGCGGGTTCGTCGAGAGCCGATTCGCCGCAATCCGAGGGACCATCGAGGCGGGCCGGATCCCACACCCGGTTGAGATCCTCCTCGACATAGCGCGAGGCCACGGGAAGCTGGGGGTCGAAGCGGCCGAAGGCGGCGAGGTTGGCGAATACCAGGGTCAGGCATCCCCGCAGGGGGGCGATTCCGGCGGCGAGCAGCCGGGCCAGCAGCACCGCCCCGGCGATCTCGTTGCCGTGCATCACCGCCACCACCGCGACATGCGGCCCCGGCGCGCGTGCCGCGAGGCGGACCACGCCGGGGATGCCGTCGCTGCCGGCCCGCCAGCGGGAGATGTCGGGGGCGCGCAGGCGCACCTCGAAGCGCGGCAGCGGCCAGCGGGAAAAGAAGGCGCCCAGACCCGACAGCCGGGGCGATCGGAAGCCGGAAGGGGGAGGGGCGGAAATCTTCACACGCTGGCTCCGCGGAGGGGACCCGTTCTGGTCATGCCCGGGGCAGTCTATACCCGCCCGACGGGCGGGCAATCCGTCCCGCGCGTTGCGCCGGGCGGCGGGGACGGCTCACGATTGCGTCATCCCCGGCGGGATCCGGGCCTTTGCCCGGTCAGAGTTTTTGTCTCTCCCTATGGCGCAACCTGACCCGGCTTTGATATGAATCAAGGCCGGTGCCGTGATGAAGGCTGACAAGTCGAGGCTGTCCACCCAAGGGAAGACGCCAAGGATGTTGCGCCAGGACGCGCACCGTCAGCCGGTCGGACCGAGCCTGGTCTCGATGCGGCTTCCATTTGCGGGCATCCGCCCCATCAGGCGAGGTGTGCGCCCCACCGACGGGGGGACGTCCAGGCTGCTTTCCCCGTCCGCACGAAAGGAAAACCGATGCGCCTTGCGGTGCTGAAAGAGCGCGCCGACTCTGAAACGCGCGTCGCCGCGACCCCAGAAACGGTCAAGAAGCTGATTGGCTTGGGTTTGACCGTTGCCGTCGAGAGCGGCGCCGGGTCCGGCTCCTCCATTGCCGATGCCGATTTCCAGGCCGCCGGCGCTGAGATCGCCGCCGATTCCGCGGCCACCCTGAAGGACGCCAACATCGTCTTCTCGGTGCAGATGCCGGCTGCCGACATCCGCGCCGAGATCCCGCGCGGCGCCCTGCTGGTGTGCATCTCCGGCGCCAACGGCAACCCCGATCTGGTCAAGGCGCTGGCCGAGGCCGGCATCGACGGGGCGGCGATGGAGTTGCTGCCGCGCATCACCCGTGCGCAGAGCATGGATGTGCTCTCCAGCCAGGCCAACCTGGCCGGCTATCGCGCGGTGATCGAATCCGCCACCGCCTTTGCCCGCGGCTTCCCGATGATGATGACCGCCGCCGGCACCGTGCCGCCCGCGCGCGTCTTCGTGATCGGCGCCGGGGTCGCGGGTCTGCAGGCCATCGCCACCGCGCGGCGTCTCGGGGCCATCGTCTCGGCCACCGACGTCCGCCCCGCGGCCAAGCAGGAGATCGCCTCGCTCGGTGCCACCTACGTGGGCGTCGATGACGAGGAGAGCGCCAAGCAGACCGGGGCCTACGCCAAGGAGATGAGCGAGGAGTTCAAGCGCAAGCAGGCCGAGCTGATGGATTCGACCATTGCCAAGAACGACATCGTCATCACCACGGCTCTGGTGATGGGCCGCAAGGCGCCGGTGATCGTCTCGGCCAAGCAGGTCGAGGGCATGAAGGCCGGCTCCGTGGTCGTCGACATCGCGGCCGAGGCCGGCGGCAACTGCGCGCTGACCGTGCCGGGCGAGAAGACCGTCACCCCCAACGGCGTGACCATTCTCGGCTGGCGCAACTGGGCGGGCCGCATCGCGGTGGCCTCTTCCAGCCTCTACGCGCGCAACCTGCTGACGTTCCTCAGCACCTTCTGGGACAAGAAGGAAAAGACACTGGCCCTGCCGGCTGACGACGACATCGTCAAGGGCGTGATGCTCACCCGCGGCGGCGCTGTCGTGCACCCGAACTTCCTGCCCAAGCAGGCAGCCTGAACCCGGAGGAAAGGCAAGGATGAACCTGATCCATCTGGCCATGCAGGCCCCCGCGCTCCTGGGCGGGGCTCTGGCCCACGCCCAGGGCGTGGCGGCCGCTGCGGAAGGGGGGGCCGAAGCGGTCAACCCCTTCGTCTATCTGTTTGCCATCTTCCTGATGGCCTGTTTCGTCGGCTACTACGTGGTCTGGAACGTCACCCCGGCGCTGCACTCCCCGCTGATGGCCGTCACCAACGGCATTTCCTCGGTGATCATCGTGGGTGCCATGCTGTCGACCGGGCTTGCCGCCTCCTACTGGGCAGCCGGGTTCGGCTTCTTCGCGGTGACGCTGGCGAGCGTGAACATCTTCGGCGGATTCCTCGTGAGCTGGCGCATGCTCTCGATGTTCAAGTCGAAGAAACAGCAACAAGCCAAGAAGAAAGCGTGAGGGCCAAGAAATGTCCGTATCCCTCATGTCAGTCTGCTACCTGGTCTCCGCGGTCCTGTTCATTCTCGCGCTGCGCGGCCTGTCCCACCCCGAGACCTCCCGCAAGGGCGCCCTCTACGGCATGGTCGGCATGGCGATCGCCATCGTCGTCACCTTCCTTGCCGGCGGCATGATCCCCACGCGCTTCCCGATCATCACGCTGGGCATCATCATCGGCGGCGCCATCGGCACCTTCATTGCGCTGAAGATCCAGATGACGGCTCTGCCGCAGCTGGTGGCGGCCTTCCACTCGCTGGTCGGCATGGCGGCGGTGTTCGTGGCGGCCGGCTCGCTGTGCGCCCCGGAGGCCTTCGGCATCGGCGTGCCCGGTGCCATCCATGCGCAGAGCCTGGTCGAGATGTCCCTCGGCATGGCGATCGGCGCCATCACCTTCTCGGGTTCGGTGATCGCCTTTGCCAAGCTCCAGGGCATCATGAGCGGCAAACCGATCACCTTCCCCTATCAGCACCCGCTGAATGCGCTGATCGGCATCGTGATCGTGCTGCTGGTCGTCGCCTTCGTGCTGACGGGCGGCGCGCAGTGGATCTTCTGGATCACCGCCGTTCTCGCCTTCGCCATCGGCTTCATGCTGATCATCCCGATCGGCGGAGCGGACATGCCGGTGGTCATCTCGGTGCTGAACAGCTACTCGGGATGGGCCGCCGCGGCGACGGGCTTCACCATCCACAACATGGCGCTGATCATCACCGGCTCGCTGGTCGGTGCATCCGGCGCGATCCTGTCCTACATCATGTGCAAAGGCATGAACCGCAGCATCTTCAACGTGCTGCTGGGCGGGTTCGGCTCGGAGAGCGGTGCGGTTGCGGCGGGTGGCGGCGGGGTGGAAACCCGGCAGCCCAAGTCCGGCTCGGCCGAGGACGCGGCCTTCATCATGAAGAACGCCTCCAAAGTCATCATCGTGCCCGGCTATGGCATGGCGGTGGCGCAGGCCCAGCACGCCGTGCGCGAGATGGCCGACCTGCTCAAGAAGAACGGCGTCGAGGTGAAGTACGCCATTCATCCGGTGGCAGGGCGCATGCCGGGGCACATGAACGTGCTGCTGGCCGAGGCCAACGTGCCCTACGACGAGGTGTTCGAACTCGACGACATCAACAACGAGTTCAGCTCCGCCGAGGTGGCCTACGTGATCGGCGCCAACGACGTCACCAACCCCGCGGCCAAGACCGACAAAACCTCGCCGATCTATGGCATGCCGGTGCTGGACGTCGAGAAGGCCGGCACGGTGCTGTTCGTGAAGCGCTCCATGGCCTCCGGCTATGCCGGGGTGCAGAACGAGCTGTTCTTCCGCGACAACACCATGATGCTGTTCGGCGACGCCAAGAAGATGACCGAGACCATCGTCAAGTCTCTCAGCGCCTGATGCCTTCCCGCTCCGGCTTCGGCCGGGGCGGCTTCAACCCCTCTCCCGGGAGACCGGGGGAAGGGTTTTTCGTTTTTCTCTCAGGTGATTTGGGGAGGCAGGCAGCCCCGGGGAGGCGTCCGGCTTCAGGCCCGGCCGTTCCAATAGCGGTAGAGCGCCGCCTCGTCCCCGCGGAAGAGGTTGCGGTCGCAGTGGTTCACGCCCGGCACGCTGCGCGCCATCTCGCCGTAGGGGCCGCCGCTCGCGTTGTCGCCGGCGTATTGCCAGAATTGCCAGCCCCGTCCGGCCCAGGCCGAGGGGAGGGTGGGCCCCTCGTGGTAGTCGGCCAGCCACAGGTCGCAGCGCGCCAGGATCGAGCCCGCCCCGATCGGCCGCCCCAGGGTGAGCCCGGCGCGGCCGTAGCTGTCGCCGTCGGCCCAGGAGGGATGGAGATAGATCAGCGGCAGGCGCCCGGTGGCCTGATAGACGGCGCGGACGAATTCTTCCGCCTGGTCGATCGTCATGGTGTTGCCGGGGCGGCGCTCGTTGGGCTCGAGGTCGAGCGCCAGCACGGTGGCCGCGTCGGGGCGGGCCACCGCCAGGAAGGCGACCGCCTGCTGCGCGCCGGGATACTGGCGCGTGCCGAAATGGTAGGCCCCCCACAGCAGCCCGCCCGCGCGGGCCTGTTCGCGCCGCCAGGCATAGAGCGGGTCGGCCCAGTCGCCGCCCTCGGTGGCCTTGTGCAGCACCGCCAGGATGCCGCCGGAGCGGACCGTGGTGAAATCGTCCACCCGGCTGGAGTGGCTGATGTCGATCACCGCGTTCAGCCCGGCCACGGCGGGGCCATCCCCGGCGGGGGCGTAGGGGGCATAGCCATAGGA
>CALNAL010000013.1 GCA_937874445.1 uncultured Acetobacteraceae bacterium
AAGCTTTCCTGGTTCTCCTTTCCCGAAAGGAGAACACCTTCCTTGCTTGCCTTGCCTGACGACGACACGTCCCGCCCCCGGAGACGCGGGTGGGCCCCGAGGCAACGGGCAAGCGCGCACGGGAGGACTCCGCAAACCGCGCTTGCCCCCCGGTGCCCGGGCGGGGTTGAAAGGCGCCGTGACGACAGGGAGAGGACAATGATCGGCGTCGATTGGGGCACCTCCAGCCTGCGCGCCTTCTTGATGGACGACGAAGGCCGCGTGCGCGACCGCCGCGAGGCGGACCACGGCATCATGCACATCGAAGGCGGCCGCTTTGCCGCGGCCCTGCGCGAGATCGCCGGGGACTGGATCGCCGGCGGCGAGTGCCACGTGCTGCTCAGCGGCATGATCGGCAGCCGCCAGGGATGGGTCGAAGCCCCCTACCTGCCCTGCCCCGCCGGGCCGCACGAGCTGGCCGCCGCCCTGGTGGCCGTACCCTTCGAGGGCGCCCAGGTGCGTCTGGTGCCCGGCCTGACCGACGCCGACCCCGCCGGCGTACCCGAGGTGATGCGCGGCGAGGAAACCCAGCTCGCCGGTCTGCCCTCCCTGCTCGACGACGCGGCCCTCGCCTGCCTGCCCGGCAGCCACGCCAAATGGGCGCGCCTCGGCGAGGGCAAGGTGCAGGCCTTCCGGACCTATCTCTCAGGCGAGGCCTTCTCCGCGCTGCGCTCCGGCACCATCCTGGGCCGCATGATGCACGAGGGCCCCGCCGACGAGGCCGCCTTCGACTCCGGCGTGGCGCGCTCGGGCGAGCCCGGCCACCTGCTGCACCAGCTGTTCGGCGTGCGCACCCTCGGCCTCGCCGGCCGGCTCGCCGAAAGCGCCTCCGCCTCCTACCTCTCCGGCCTGCTGATCGGCCACGAGGTGCGCGCCGAAGCTCCCCTGCCCGCGGCCCCGGTACATCTGATCGGGACGGGACCGCTCTGCGCGTTGTATGCTCGCGCCATCGCCGCCTGCGGGGGCCATGCCGTCATCGAGGACAGCGACGCCGCCGCGCGCGGACTGGTACGAATCGGGAGGGAAGCGCAAGGGACCTGAAGGACGGGGTGCACCGCTGCCGACTCATCGCCATCCTGCGCGGGGTGAAGCCCGACGAGGTGGAGGCCATCGGCGCGGTGCTGGAGAGTGCTGGCATCCTCATCGTCGAGGTGCCGCTCAACTCCCCCGAGCCGATCGAGAGCATCCGCCGTCTGGCGGCGCGCTTCCACGGCAAGCTGCTGGTGGGCGCGGGCACGGTGATGACCCCAAGCCAGGTGAATGCCGTGGCCGGCGCCGGCGGAGAGATCATCATCAGCCCGCACTACGACGTGCGGGTCGTGCGCGAGAGCAAGGCCGCCGGGCTCTATTCCTGCCCCGGCATCGCCACCCCCAGCGAGGCGTTCGCCGCCCTGGAGGCGGGGGCCGACGCGCTCAAGCTGTTCCCCGCCGAGGCGGCGAGCCCGGCGGTGCTGAAGGCCCTGCGCGCGGTGCTGCCGAAGGAAACCATGGTGCTGCCGGTGGGCGGCATCGACGCCACCAACATGCGTCCCTGGCTGGCCGCCGGGGCGGCCGGCTTCGGCATCGGCTCGTCGATCTACAAGCCCGGCGACAGCGCCGCAACCGTCGCCGCCAAGGCCGCCGCCCTGCTGGCCGGCCTCGCCTGAGGCCGCGCCCTCCGGGCCAAAGACCACAGAAAACCACATGGAAACGGCCGCCCCCGCACGAGAGGGCGGCCGCCACACCAGCTACGCCGAGGCCGGCACAGCCGGTGCTTAACCTCAGCCGTAATAGGCGTGCTGGTAGAGCTGGCGGACATCCTGGACGGTGGGATGGCCTGGGTTGGTCAGCGTGCACGGGTCGGCGAGAGCGTGCTCGCTCATCCGCTGCAGCACTGCCTCGAACTCGGCCTCGGGGATCATCACCTCGGTGCAGGCGTGGAAGGTCTCGGGGATGCCAAGCCGGTGGTTGAGACCGCGGATGGTCTCGCCCAGATCGGTAATGCCGAGGGTCTTCTCGACGCGGGCGTATTTGTCGGTGAACTGGCGGTTGTAGGCGATGACGGTGGGCAGCAGGATGGCGTTGGCCAGACCGTGCGTCACGCCGAACTCGCCGCCGATCTTGTGGGCGAGCGAATGCACCAGGCCCAGCGAGGCATTGGTGAAGGCCATGCCGGCCAGCGAAGAGGCAATGTGCATGTTGGTGCGCGCCTCCTTGTCCTTCGGCTGCTCGTAGGCGGTGACCAGATTGCCCATCACCAGGCGGATGGCCTCGACGGCGTAGGGATCGGTGAAGGAGGTCGCGGCGATGGAGGCGACCGCCTCGACGGCGTGGCACATCACGTCCATGCCGGTGTTGGCCGTGACATCCTTGGGCATGCAGGTGGGCAGCGCCGGGTCGAGAATGGCGACGTCAGGCACCATGTCGGCGGCGACGATCGGGTATTTGATGTGGGTGTCGGTGTCGGTGATGACCGAAAAGGCGGTGATCTCCGAGGCGGTGCCGCTGGTGGAGGGGATGGCGGCGAAGCAGGCCTTGGTGCGCAGCGGCGGCATCGAGCCGACGGCGAGAATGTCCGCGAAGGTGAGCTGCGGGTGCTCGTAGAAGCACCACATCACCTTGGCCGCGTCGATGGCCGAGCCGCCACCGATGCCGATGATCCAGTCGGGGTTGAACTCCTGCATGGCCGCAGCGCCGCGCCAGACGGTCTTGACCGAGGGGTTGGGCTCGACGCCGTCGATGACGATGGATTCGATGTCGGCCTTCTGGAGCAGGGCGGCGGCCCGGTCGAGGAAGCCGAGACGCTTCATCGAGCTGCCGCCGGTCACCAGGGCGGCCTTCCTGCCCTTGAGGGTCGCCAATTTTTCGAGGGCGCCGTCGCCATAATAGATGGTGCGAGGGATCGAGAAACTCATCACGGGCATGGTGCAGCCCTCCCTGGGACTCTTTGTTGCCAAACGGCCTGCCAGGAGGATGGCGCGTTTCCCTGCCGGATGCGCCCACGAAAATGTCATATCATGCCCAAAGCGCATATCTATGGCATTTAGCATTGTTGTATATGCATGGTGCAGGGTTCGTTAGATGGGTCATGCTCGCAATGCATGAAAACCCGCGGCACGCCCCGTCCGCATAGCGCGGATCCCTCGCGCCCCCCCCCCAGAGG
>CALNAL010000014.1 GCA_937874445.1 uncultured Acetobacteraceae bacterium
CGCCGGCAGCGCCAGACGTGTATAACAGACAGGAGTCGCCCCCCTCGCCCCCGCCCACGCAAGCTTCGCGGGGCTGGCCGAGGAAGCAGACACGGCGCTCTACGCCACCAAGGCACGCGGCCGCAATCGCGTGGTCTGCGCGGCTCCGGATCGCTGATCGCGCCCGCAGGGGGCCTGGAGGGCATCAGGGAAGATAAAGGTAAGGTCTTCTTTTTCCTGAAGGAAAAAGAAGCAAAAAGGACTTTTCCCCGTTTGGCTCCGCGCGTGACACAGGCGCGGAGCCTTAACGGAGAGAGCTTTCCTGGTTCTCCTTTCGCGAAAGGAGAACACCTTGCCTTGCTGATCGGTGCCCCGCCCGGCGGGACCGGGGGATCAGCCCCGGTCGGCCCGCAGCTCCTCGCGGTAGATGGCGGTCCAGGCCACGCCATCCTCGCCGATGCGGCCGCGGTACATGCCCGCGCAGTTGAAGGGCATGGCCACCGTGCCGGCGGCATCCACCGCCACCAGCCCGCCGTTGCCCCCCACCGGGGCGAGGTCGGTCACCACCTTGTCCGCCGCCGCCTCCAGCCCCTCGCCGAGGAAGCGCATGCGCGCCGAGATCTCATGGGCGGCGCAGTAGCGCACGAACAGCTCGCCGACGCCGGTGCAGGAGACCGCGCAGGAGCCGTTGTCGGCAAAGGTGCCGGAGCCGATCTGCGGGGAATCGCCGACGCGTCCGGGCAGCTTGCCGGTCATGCCGCCGGTGGAGGTGGAGGCCGCCAGGTTGCCCTGGGCGTCGCAGGCCACCGCGCCGACGGTGCCGTGGCGCGTCGAATCGTCGGCCTCGGTCATCGCCCCCATGCGTCGCCGTTCCAGCTCCGTCTGCAGGGCCTTCCAGCGCCGCTCGGTGGCGAAATATTCGGGCGCCTCGAAGACGATGTCCTGGGTGTTGAGGAAGGCCATCGCCCCGGCGCCGCCGAGCAGCTCGTGGTCGGAATGCTCCATCACCGCGCGGGCGGCGAGAACGGGGTTGCGCGGCCCGCAGATGCCGGCCACCGCTCCGGCACGCCGCTCGCGCCCTTCCATCACCGCGGCATCCATCTCCAGCTTGCCCGCCGAGGTGTAGACCGCGCCGCGCCCGGCGTTGAACAGCGGGTTGTCCTCCATCGCCATCACCGCGGCGATGGTGGCATCGAGCGCCGGACCGCCGGCGGCCAGCACCGCGTGCCCCGCCTTCAGCGCGGCGCACAACCCGGCGTGATAGCCGCTCTCCAGCTCGGGCGTCATCGTGGCGCGGCGGATCGTGCCGGCCCCGCCGTGAATGGCAAGAATGAATCCCATCGTCCGCAACTCCCTGGCTGGTCCGCCTCGTATCAAGTCCCGCCGTCCGGCAAGAAAGGTGTTCTTCTTTCGCGAAAGAAGAACCAAGAAAGCTCTATCCGTTAAGGCTCCGCGCCTGTGTCACGCGCGGAGCCAAACGGGGAAAAGTCCTTTTTGCTTCTTTTTCCTTCAGGAAAAAGAAGCCTTCCTTCCCTTCCCGGCCGGAAATCAGCGCAGCATCGCGCTCATGGCCGAGAGGGTGTTCATCCACCCCACCACCTCGCGCATCGAGCCGGCCTGGAAGACCACGCTGCGCGGTCCGCACCGCTCGGCCACCGGGATGATGGAGGCGACATCGGCGAGCGCGATGGTGTTGAAGGTGAACTCCGCCCGGCAAGGTGCGGAAATCACGAAGGGCTTGCACCCGCGCGAGCCGTCGGCCAGCCCGCGCGCGGCGGCGAGGGCCGCGGCGTGGATCGCCTGGCGCGCCCGCTCCGGCGAGAGCGCCCGCGTCGCCCGGTGCCCCAGTGCCGTCTTGACCACGGCGAACTCTGCGCCGGGAAAATGCGGGCGGCACTGCTCGGCGAGCTGGTCGTCGCCGCTCAGCATCACCACCGGCACGCCGAGTTCGCCCGCGTAGGCGCCATAGACCATCGCCTCGGCGAGCGGCAGGCCGTTGACGGCGATCTCCGCGAAGGTCACCCCCGAGGTGGTATGGCTGAGCACCCCGCGGTGGCCCGCCCCGGCGTGGTAGCCGGTGCAGAACACGCCGTCGAAGCCGCTCTCGACGCCGCAGAACATCGACATCGGCCGTGGCTTGCCCTGGATCAGCTCGGCGCGCGGGTCGAGTTCCTCGGGCAGCAGGTTGATCATCGGCCCGTGGCTGTCGGCCACCAGCACGGCCTCGGCCCCGCCCGCGAAGGCGCCGTCGATGGCGGCATTGACCTCGGCGGTCATCAACCGCCGGGCGCGCTCGTATTCGGGGTTGCCGGCCTGGCCATGCGCCGGCACGACCACGCCCGCCACGCCCTCGATATCGGCCGAAATGAAAATTCGCACCTAAGCCCTGCCTTCCAATGCCTCGCGCAATCCCAACGCCTCGCGCAGTCCGGGCCGACGGTGGCCGTCGCGCCCCTCGGTGGTCTCGGCAGCGGCGAGCGCGTCCAGCACCGCCTCCTGGGTCGCCTCCGCCATGGCGGCGAACATCCGGTCGATGCGCCCCTCGGCCAGCACGCGGATCTCCTGGAGATCGGCGCGCGCATTGGCCGGGCAGCGGTTGGCGGTGGTGAAGCCCACGAACACGTCGCCCGAGCCGTTGCCCCAGAAGCTGCCGCAGCGTGCCAGCCCCACTCCGGCGCGGCGGATCACCCGGCGCAGCTGGCGATGTTCCAGGGGCACGTCGGTGGCGGCCACGACGATCACCGAGCCATGCTCGGGGGTGGGCTCGCTGGGCGGAGCGAGACGGCGCCCGTCGGGCAGGGTCAGGTCGCCGGCGCGGCCGAAATTGGCCAGCACCAGCACGCCGAGCGTGAAGGCGGCGCCGTCGAGGGTCAGCGTGCGCGAGGAGGTGCCGATGCCGCCCTTGAAGCCGAAGCAGCTCATCCCCGAGCCCGCCCCCACCGCGCCGCAGGCGAAATCGGGGGCCGCGCTCTCGATGGCGATGAAGGCATCGGTGGCGGTCACCAGCATCGCCTGGATGTCGGAGAGGTAGCCGTCGTTGCACTCGCACACCACCGGATTGACGGTGGAGGTGCGCCGGCCGATGTCGGGGTTGGCCTCCACGGCGCGGCGGATCAGCGCGTTGGCGCAGGCCGGCACCGAGAAGGTGTTGGTCAGCAGGATCGGCGTCTCGATCTGGCCGAGTTCATCGAGCTGCATCAGCCCGACCGACTTGCCGAAGCCGTTGAGCACGTGCGAGGCGGCGATCGGCCGGTCACGGAAGATGTCGCCGGGGTGCGGCACGATGGCGGTCACCCCCGTCAGCACATCCCCCTCGCGGACGGAGGCATGGCCGACGGCCACGCCGGCCACGTCGGTAATGGCATTGCGCGCCCCGCAGGGCAGGCTGCCGCAGCCCAGGCCGAGATCCCGCGCCCTCATCGCTCCTCCTCTACCTCAGCTTCTGGTCGAGCGCGTCGCGCAGTCCGTCGCCGAGCAGGTTGAATGCGAGCACCGTAATGAAGATGGCGATGCCGGGGAACAGCGTGATGTGATCAGCAACCCCGAGATAATCGCGGCCGTCGGCCAGCATCGCGCCCCATTCCGGGCTGGGCGGACGGGCGCCGAGGCCGATGAAGGAGAGCGAGGCGGCGGTGAGGATGGAGGAGCCCAGCCGCAGCGAGGCATAGACGATGGCGCTGGGCATGGTGCCGGGCAGGATGTGGCGCAGCATCAGCAGGATGGGCCGCACGCCGATCGAGCGCGCCGCCTGCACATAGACGGTCTGCTTGAGCACCATGGTGGTGCCGCGCGCCAGGCGGGCGAACACCGGCACGGAAAAAACCGCGATGGCGTAGATGACGTTGTCGATGCCCGGGCCCAGGATGGCCACCACCGCGATCGCCGCGACGATGCCGGGGAAGGCCAGCAGCACGTCCATCACCCGCATCAGGAGGCCGTCGATCCAGCCGCCGACGAAGCCGCCGATGAGTCCGATCAGCATCCCCACCGCGCCGCCCAGCGCCACGGAGAGGAAGCCGATGGTCAGCGAGATGCGCCCGCCCCAGATGATGCGCGAGAACACGTCGCGCCCGAAGGCGTCGGTGCCGCACCAGTGGACCCAGCTCGGCCCCTCCAGCACCGCGTCATAGTCGGGCGTGGCCGGCCCGTAGGGGGCGATCAGCGGAGCGGCCAGCGCCGCCACCAGCAGCGCGAGCAGCAGGCAGCCGGCCCCCAGCGCCACGTATTTGTGCCGGAAGCGCCGCCAGAACTCGGCGAGCGGGGAACGGATGGATTCACTGGCCTGGGAGTCGACGAGGGAGGCGCTCATCGCAGCCTGATCTCCGGATTGACGGCCGCGTAGAGCAGATCGACCACCAGATTGATGAGCACGAATTCGGTGGAGAACAGCATGATCTCCGCCTGGATCACCGGGTAGTCGCGCAGCGAGACGGAATCCACCAAGAGCCGCCCCAGCCCCGGCCAGGCGAACACGGTTTCCACCACGATGGAACCGCCGAGCAGGAAGCCGAACTGCAGGCCGGTCAACGTGATGACCGGGATCAGCGCGTTGCGCAGCGTGTGGTGCCAGATGACGCGTCGCTCGGGCGCGCCCTTCATGCGGGCGGTGCGCACGTAGTCCTCGGCGGAGACCTCGATGAAGGCGGAACGGGTGAAGCGCGCCATCACCGCCGCGACCCCGAGTCCGAGCACGAAGGCGGGCATCACGAAGCTGCGCCAGGAATCGTAGCCCCCGGTGGGGAACCAGCCGAGACGGACGGAAAAGAGGCTGATGAGCAGCAGCCCGAGCCAGAAGGAGGGCATGGAAACGCCGGAAATGGCGGCGACCATGCTTGCCTGGTCCTCCCATTTTCCGCGCCGCACGCCCGAGAGCACGCCGAGCGCGATGCCGGCGGTCATCGACCAGGCGAGCGAGACGAGGGTCAGCCACAGCGTCGGCATGAACCGCTGGGCGACCACCGTGGAAACCGGCTCCTGGGTACGGATGGACTTGCCGAAGCGCAGATGCACGGCATTGTTGAGCCACAGGCCGTATTGCTCCCAGAGGGGCAGGTCGAGCCCCATCTCGGCGCGCACGGCGGCGATGTCCTGCGGCCCCGCATCCGGCCCCGCGACGAGCCGCGCGGGATCGCCCGGCAGCGCATGCACGAAGCCGAATACGAAGATCGAGACGGCGACCAGCACCGGGATGGTGCTGGCCAGCCGTTTGAGCAGATACGTCAGCACCGGCTCACTTCGTGAACGCCGCGTCGAGGGTCAGCGTCTGCCCGTCGGGCATGACGTCGATCCCCGAGAGGTTCTTGACGCGGGCATAGAGGATGTTCTCCGAGACCAGGAAGATCCACGGGGCATCCTTCCAGATCTGCGCCTGGGCGTCCTTGTAGAAGGCGGCCCGCTTGGCGGCGTCGGCCGTCTCGAGGGCGCCCTGGACGTCGGCGTCCACCTTGGGGTTGGAGTAGTAGCCGGTGTTGTACAGCGTCGGCGGGAAGCCCATCTTGCTCAGCAGCGGACGCAGCTCCCAATCGGCATCGCCGGTGGAGGCCGACCAGCCGCCGTAATAGAGCTGGGTCTGGGCCTCCTCGGGCTTCTGCACGCCATAGATGCGCGAGATCATCACGCCCGCCTCGAGCGGCTCGACCTCGACCTTCACGCCGACGGCGCCGAGCTGCTGCTGGAGGAACACCATCGCCTTGCGGGTCAGGCTGGCGGAGTTGCCCCACAGCACGGTGCTGAAGCCGTTGGGATAGCCCGCCTCGGCGAGCAGCTTCTTGGCCTTGGCCGGATCGTAGGGCCACGCGCCGCCCTGGCTGGAATAGCCGGCCAGCCCGGACGGGAGGGCGGAATCCAGCTTCTGGCCGTAGCCGTTGAACACCACCTTCAGCAGGGCATCCTTGTTGACGGCGTAGTTCAGCGCCTCGCGCACCCGCACGTCGTCGAACGGCTTCTTGAGCACGTTCATGGCGACGTAGCGCGCGTAGATCGAGGGCTTGTGGATCAGGTCAAACTTCGCGTTGTGCTCAAGCGACTGGGCCATCCCGGGCGGCACGGGGAAGATGAACTGCGCCTCTCCGGCCTGCAGCATGGAGATGCGGGTGCCATCCTCGGGCACGCTCTTGATGGTGAGGGAATCGACCTTGGGCAGGCCCGGCTGCCAGTAGTGCGGGTTCTTGACCACCTTCAGCGTGTCGGTCTGCCACGAATCGAGCATGAACGGCCCGGTGCCGACGGCGTGGCGGTCGAGATCCTTGCCGTATTCGGCGATCGCCTTGGGGCTCATGACGGCGAAGGCGATGTGGGCGAGGTTGGCGATGAAGGGCCCGAAGGGCTGCTTCAGCGTGATCTTCACCGTGCTGTCGTCGGGCGTCTCGATCTTGTCGATCGGCGCGTAGAGCGAGAGCCGCTTGAGGTGGTTGGCCGGGTCACGCATGAAGTCGAAGGAGGTCTTCACCGCGGCCGCGTTGAAGGGCGTGCCGTCGGAGAAGGTGATGCCCTTGCGCAGATGGATGGTGAAGACGGTGGCGTTGTCGTTGGCCTCGTAGCTCTCCGCGAGCAGCGGATGGAGCTTCATGTCCTTATCGAAGCCGAACAGCCCCTGCATGATCGTGCGGGAGGCCGACATCGAGAGGTTGTCGTTGAGGTTGGCGGGGTTGAGGCCGAGGACATTGTTGTCGAAGGCCATGGTGACGTTGCCCGCGGCCTGGGCGGGGGCAAGCCCCGCGGTGGCGAGCAGCGCCGCCAGCGGCAGCGTCCATTTCAGCATTCGCAATGATCGCGACACGTTCGCTCTCCCCTCAGAACATGCCACCGATATGGTGGCGGGCGACATAATGGCCGGGTCCGACGGCAACCAGAGGGGCCACCTCCGGCGGATCGTCGGGACGGCGCAACGGACTGGGCACCTCGCTCGCGTCGAGCCCCCCCTCGAAGGAGCGTCGGCGCGGGTCGGGCACCGGAACAGCGGCCAGAAGGCGGCGAGTATAGGCATGGGCGGGGTGTCCGAACACCTCCCGCCGCGGCCCGATCTCGACGATCTGGCCGAGATACATCACCGCCACGCGGTGGCTGATGCGCTCGACCACCGCCATGTCGTGGCTGATGAACAGATAGGCCACCCCGAGCCGGCGCTGCAGATCCATCAGCAGGTTGACCACCTGCGCGCGGATCGAGACGTCGAGCGCCGCCACCGCCTCGTCGGCGATGATCACGCGGGGCTCGGAGGCGAGCGCGCGGGCGATGCACACCCTCTGGCGCTGCCCGCCCGAAAGTTCGTGCGGATAGCGCCGCGCGAAGCTGGCCGGCAGCCCCACCTGGGTGAGCAGCTCGCCCACCCGATCCTGCACCGCGCGCCCGTGCGCCAGCCGGTGGGTCACGATCGGCTCGGCCACGCAGAACCCCACCGTCAGCCGCGGATTGAGCGAGGCGAAGGGGTCCTGGAACACGTACTGCACCTTGCGCCGCAGTTCCGATTCCGCGTGGTGGTCGAGGCGGGTGATGTCGTGGCCTTCCAGCAGGATCTGCCCGTCGCTGGGCTGCTCCAGGCGGATGATGGTGCG
>CALNAL010000015.1 GCA_937874445.1 uncultured Acetobacteraceae bacterium
GGCGGTGCGACGCCCGGGCGCCCCCTCTAAAATTGTGGCGCCACGCGCGGCTCAGCCGGCCGGCCCCGGGGGGGCCGCCCGGGGGGCACGCGGCGAGGCGCTGCGGCGTGCCTGTGGCTGGCTGGACCGCTGGCTCGGGCGAATCGTGGAAATCCCGGCGGCGATCCTCGTCGGCGTCGAGGTGGCGGTGCTGTTCACCGGCGTGGTGTTCCGCTACGTCCTCGACAAACCCCTTGTGTGGACCGACGAACTCGCCGCGGCGCTGTTCCTCTGGCTGTGCATGCTCGGCGCGGTGGTGGCGCAGCGGCGCGGCGGGCACATGCACCTCGTCGCCGTGGCGGCCGCGTTGTCGCCGGTCTGGCGCGAGCGCATCGGCCGGCTCTCCGAGGTGATCACCGCGCTGTTCTTCTATTATCTCGTCCAGCCTTCTCTGGAATACGGAACCGACCAGTGGGCCATCATTACGCCCGCGCTCGGCATCCATGATTCCTGGCGGGCCGGAGCCTTGCTGGTCGGTTCGGTGCTGATGCTGCTGGTGGCGCTGCTGCAGCTGGCGCAGCGCGTCAACCTGCGCGACCTGGCGTTCTGCATCCCGGTGATCGTGGCGGTCGGCGCCGCGCTGTGGCTCGGCCAGGACTGGCTCGACGGCATCGGCAACTGGAATCTGCTGATCTTCTTCGGCCTGCTGGTGCCGGTGCTGGTCCTGACAGGCACGCCCATCGCCTTTTCCTTCGGGCTGGCGACGATGGTCTATCTCTCGATGATGACGACCATGCCCGACAGCATCATCGCCTCGCGCATGGACGAGGGCATGTCCACCCTCGTGCTGCTGGCCATTCCGCTGTTCATCTTCCTCGGCCTGCTCATCGAGATGACCGGGCTCGCGGCCCAGCTCGTCAACCTGATGTCGGCGCTGGTGGGGCACTTCCGCGGCGGGCTCTCGTATGTCCTGGTCGGCGCGATGTATCTCGTCTCCGGCATTTCCGGCTCGAAGGCCGCCGACATGGCCGCCATCGCCCCGGTGCTGCTGCCCGAGATGGGCCGGCGCGGCAAGGAGCCCGGCGAGATGATCGGGCTGCTCTCCTCCTCGGCCGCGATGGCGGAAACCATTCCGCCTTCGATCGTGCTCATCACGGTGGGCTCGGTGACGGGGGTTTCGATCGCGGGGCTGTTCACCGGCGGGCTTCTGCCGGCGGCCCTCGGCGCTCTCGGCCTGGTGGCGGTGGCGTTCTGCCGCTCGCGCCACGAGGACGTTTCCGGAGTGAAACGCTCAAGCGGGCGCGAGATCCTGCACGTCACCCTGGCCGCCATTCCGGCGCTGATCCTGCCGGTGCTGATCCGCTGGGCGGTCGTGGCGGGGGTCTGCACCGCGACCGAGGTCTCCACCGTCGGCGTGGTCTACACGCTGGTGGTGGCGCTGCTGATCTACCGCCATCTCGACTTCAAGAAGATCTGGCCGCTGATGGTGGAGACCGCCTCGCTCTCGGGGGCCATCATGGTCATCCTCGGCTGTGCGACGGCCATGGCCTGGGCGCTGACGCAGTCGGGCTTCTCGGCGGCGCTGGCGCAGACGATGGCGTCGATGCCGGGGGGTGGCGCCGGGTTCCTCGCGATCTCCATTCCGGTCTTCGCGCTTCTCGGCAGCGTACTCGAGGGCATTCCCGCGATCGTGCTGTTCGGGCCTCTGCTTTTCCCGGTGGCGGCGGAGCTGAACATCAACCTCGTGCATTATTCGATCGTGGTCGTGCTGTCGATGAGCCTGGGGCTGTTCACGCCGCCCTTCGGCATCGGCTTCTATCAGGCCTGCGCGATCGGGCGCGTCTCGCCCGACCGGGCGATGAAGGCGTGCTGGCCGTACATGGCCGCCATCCTCGCCGCCGCGGTCATCGTCGCGGCCGTGCCCTGGCTTTCCCTGCCGAGCTTCTGAGGCTCGGGCGGGGGCATCCTTCCGCCGGGTTCCCCCTCCGTCCAGGAGGAGGAGCCCGGCGGTTGCATGTACCGCCGGGCCGGCATTGTTCCATCTTCCGATCAGGCCGCATCCGGCCTATCTAGATCGGGATCCGGGAGATGAAGCGCCCGGGCAGAATGCCGGAAACAGGCAGGGCAAAACGGGATGGAAACATTCAGCGGCGTGCGATGCGACGGGAAGGCCGTAGAAGATTTTCTCGCCGAACTGATTATCCGGGCGGGAGCCTCCGAGGAGAGTGCCCGGGCCGCGGCGCGAGCGATGAGCGATGCCTCCATGCGCGGCGTCGATACCCATGGCGTGCGGCTGACACCGCACTACCTGCGCGGCCTGGCGGCCGGCCGGATCAACAAGCATCCGCACGTCACGGTGCAGCGCCAGGCGCCCGCCGTCATTCATGTGGATGCCGACGACGGCCTGGGGCACCTGGCGAGTTTCCGCGGCATCGAGGCGGGCATCGCGGCCGCGCGCGAAACCGGGCTCGCCGCCGTGGCGATCGGCAACTCGACCCACCACGGCGCCACCGGCGTCTATACCCTGGCCGCGGCAAGGCAGGGGTTCGCCGCGCTCGGCATGACCAACACCGACGCCATCGTCGCGCCCCACGACGGCCTCGCGGCCTTCTTCGGCACCAATCCCATCACGTTTGCCGTCCCCAACGGGCGGGGCCGGCCGATCCATCTCGACATGGCCACCAGCTCCATCCCCCTCAACCGCGTGCTCCTGCGGCGCGACACCGGCACGCCCCTGCCGCCGGAGGTTGCCCTCGATGCCGCGGGCGCGATGACGATCGACCCCTTCAAGGCTTCGGCCCTGATGCCCCTGGGAGGGGCCAACTACGGCTACAAGGGCGCCGGCCTCGCCGTGATGATCGACATGCTGTGCTCGGCCTTCACCGGCATGCGGCACGGCTGCTGCCTGCCCGGCTTTTCCGACGAGCGCGTCACGGAGCCGGCGCGGCTCGGCCATTTCTTCATCGTCTTCGATATCGGCGCCTTCCAGCCGCGCAAGGGATTCTTCGCCCGGGTGGGGGCGTTCCTCGACGATCTGCATAGGCAGAAGGCGCGCCCCGGCCACAAGGTCATGGCGCCCGGCGACCCCGAATGGGCGGCGCTGGCGGATCGTTCCGCCCACGGCATGCCGATCGACAACGCCACCTGGGCCAGCCTGAACGCCTCCGCCACGACCCTCGGCTGCGTCCCGCCGCCGGTGCTCGCGCACGAGGAGGAAGGGAAGGCATCTTTTTCCTGAAGGAAAAAGAAGCAAAAAGGACTTTGTTCATTTGGCTCCGCGCGTGACCCAGGCGCGGGGCCCTTAACGGATAAAGCTTTCCTGGTTCTCCTTTCCCGAAAGGAGAACACCTTTCTTGCTAGACGACGATCACAGCCCGAAGCGGGAGGCGGCCTCCGGGGCGGACAGGTCCTCATGGATGACGGCGTGGCATGCTTTCATCATCGCCAGGGGGTTGCCTGCCTGGAAGATCGCGCGTCCGAACAGGATCCCCGCCGCGCCGGCATGGACGATGTCGGACACCTGCCGTAACGTTTCGATATCGGAATTCTGGCGCGCCCCGCCCGCGAGCATCATCGGCACCGGCAGGCTCTTCGCGATGGCCGCCAGGGCCGTGGCGCTGCCGGGCCAGTCGGTCTTGATGATGTCGGCGCCCATCTCCACGCCGATGCGCGTATGCCATTTCACGAGATCGGCGGTGAAGACATCGGAACCGGGGAGGGCGTGACGGGCCGACATCGTTTCGATGATATGCGGCATGCCGGCGGCGCGGGCCGCGGCGTTGACGGCCGCATTGGCCTGCATGCAGCGGGTTTCCTCGGCCGGGTCGTTGTGGCCGACGAACAGATAGGTGATGACGGCGTCGGCGCCGAGGCGCAGCGCGTCCTCCACCGAGGCGACGAGGCGGGTATGCCCGTCGGGGTAGTCGAGCGGGGTGCCCTCGCGCCACATCGTGGTCTGGTCGAGGCGCAGGATCAGCGCCGGGCCGCGGTTGCGCGCCAGCACGGGGCCGACGCGCTGGGCCGTGCCGAGCGGAAGGATCACCGCATCGACCTTCGCCTCGGCCATCTGGGCCAGGCTTTCCTCGGGATGCTCCTGGCCGGGGCAGGCGCCGAGCTGCAGCGCGTGGTCGAAGGCGACGCAGAAGCCGCGTCCGCGCACCGGGTCGATCAGGCGGGCCTGACGCACCGCCTTGCCGGTGCCGAGCGGCCCCGGAATCTTGGTCATTTCGTTTCCGTCCTTGTCGTGTTCTGCCCATGCACCAGCTCGAAGGCGATGCCCGCCTGGCGCAGTTTCGCGGCGCTGTCTGCGTCGAGCCCGTCGTCGATGAAGATGCGGTCGAACTCGGAGAGTTCGCCGAAGTGGTTCAGCGCGCGGGTGTGGAACTTGGAGTGCGTCACCAGCAGCGCGCGCCGCTCGGCCGCGGCCATCAGCGCGCGCTTCATGCGCACCACCTCCTGGTCCTGGTGGTAGAGCGAAAGCCCGATGATCGAGGAGGCCGAGAGGAACGCCCAGTCGGCGCGCAGCTTGGCGATGCTCTGCTCGCAGATCAGGCCATAGAAGGCCTGGAGGTTCTGGTTGTAGCTGCCGCCGCTGAGCACCAGCTTGACGTTGGAATGGGCGCGCAGCTTCTCGCACACCGCGAGCGAGTTGGTGATGACGGTGACGAACTCGATCGCCTCCAGCTCCTCGGCCAGCAGCAGCGTGGTGGTGGAGTCGTCGATCATGATGACGCTGCCGGGCTCGACCAGGGCACGCGCGGCGCGGGCGAGGGCGTGCTTCTCGGCGAGGTCGTTCTGCATCCGGTAGTGGAAGTTGCTTTCGAACAGCAGCGAACTTTCCGCCGTGGCGCCGCCGCGCTCCTTGCGCAGCAGGCCGCGCTCCTCGAGCAGGTCGAGGTCGCGGTGCACGGTCATGCGCGAGACGCCGAGATGCGCGGCGAGGTCGTCGAGGGCGACGGTCTTGCGGGCCATCACCAGGTTGACGATCTCGCGGCGGCGCTCGCTGGGCGAAAGGGTCATGACACGCCTCCGAGAGACACACCGAAGCAGTCGGGTCCGCCGACCTGGCCGCCCTTGAGGGCGAGTTCCAGCCCCTGCAACGCCGCATCGGCACTGTGGACGCGGCACAGCGGCGCGCCGGGCAGCAGGGGGGCCGCCATCTCCAGCGCCGTGACCCCCATCGCCGCGACGGTGTGCGAGGAACTGTCCCCGCCGGCGAGGATCAGGCGCCGGAGGCCGGTGCGCGCCACCACCGCGCGCAGGGTCCGCCCCATCACGGTGCCGAGCACGCCGGCGCTGTCGGAGGCGGCGAGCCCGGCCGCGGCCAGCGCGGCACGGGTGGGGGCGATGCGCGGGTCGGCCCCGCCGCGGGCGGAGTGCAGCACCACGCCGCGATGTTCGCCGAGGGCGGCAATCACCGGGGCGGCCAGGGCCTCGGGCAGGGTCGGGTCGTCGCGGCGGGCGATGATCTCCGGCGTGTCGGCGGCGATCATCGCGAAGCCGTGGGCCTCGGCCCAGGCGATCTGTTTCTCGGTGACGGGCGAGCAGCTGCCGCAGCAGACCACGATGCGCTCGGCCGGCCCGGCGGGCCGCGGCGGTGGGCGCAGACGGTCGGCGGCCTGCGCGGTGAGCGTCGGCAGCAACGCGTATTCCACCCCCGAGGAGCCGGCGACGAAGGTGGGCGCACGCTCGCTGCGTCCGGCGATCAGCGCGCCGGCGGCGGCCAGGGTGGCCTCGTCGAAGCCGTCGAGCACGACGAGTTCGGCGCCGGCCGCGATCTCCGCCTCCAGCGCCGCGGCGGCATCGGGGCGCAGCATGCGGCGGAAGTCGAAGCCCAGGATGCGCTGGCCGGTCTGGCGCGCGAGGTGGCGGCGCAGGTCGGCCTCGTCCATCGGCGTCACGGGATGGCGCGACATCGTCGGGTGACGGTCGATGCGGAAGATCTCCTCGGCGCCGGAGAAGCTGCCGGCGGCGAAGAGGTTGGAGAACACCACGAAGCGCTGGTGGCGCGGCACGCCCACCGCGACCAGGGCGGCGCCTCCGAAGACCGCGCGCCCGATCTCGGCGGCACGGCCGATGCTGCCGACCCGCGGGGCGGAATCGAAGGTGGAGCAGGTCTTGTAGTGGCAGACCCGCACGCCCAGGCCGCGCAGGGCGGAGAAGGCGGCGGGGAGATGGGTGTCCATCCAGTCCGGCGAGCGCGAGCGCGAGGTGCCGGCGATGCCGACGACGGCGAGGCCGGGATGGCGCGCGAGGTCCGCGGGGGTGGGCGGCGCGAGGAAGAGCAGCGCCGGCAGCCCGGCGGTGGCGACCGCCTCCAGGGCGTCGGTGGAGCCGGTGAAATCGTCGCCGTAGAAGCCCATCAGCACGCCGGGGCGTGGGGCGGAGGGCGGGAACATCACATCGTGATGGACGGTTTCAATCAATCCTGCTAGGTCCATATATCAAATTCCGTGTTATTTTGTGGGATGTATACTCCGTTGTCAAACGTTTTGGCCGTGCCTTCGGGCCGCGCCCGGGGCCGGGGAGGGCCTCGCCGATGAACGCATCCAGCAGCATGACGCCCAGCCGCATCGGCCTGACCATGGGAGACCCCGCCGGCATCGGTCCGGAGGTGATCTGCAAGGCCATCGCCCCCATGTCCGCCGCCGAGCGCGCCGCCACCCTCGTCATCGGCGACCCGGTGTTCCTCGCGCGCGCCTCCGATCTGGTGGGCGCCGGCCTCGTCTTCGTCGCCGACGGCCCGGTGCCCGAGGGCGCGATCCGCCTGGTCGCGCTGGAGGCGCCCAACCGCGATTCCATCCTGCCGGGGCAGCTTTCCGCCGATGCCGCCGAGGTCGGCGCGCGCTGCGTCAAGAAGGCGGTGGAGATGGCGCTGGCCGGCGAGATCGACGTCATCGTCACCGCCTCGCTCAACAAGGCCGGCCTGCGCCTGGCCGGCTACAAGGAGAACGGCCACGCCGGCCTGCTGGCCACCTATACCGGGGCGAAGCGCTCCTATGCCGTGCTGGCCGGCCCCCGGCTGACGGTGATCCACGTGACCACCCACATCCCGCTGCGCCAGGCGGCGGATCTGTGCACCAAGGAGCGCGTTCTCGACACCATCCGCGCCGCCCAGACGCATGCGCGCAGCACCGGCATCGCCCATCCGCGCATCGGCGTCGCGGCGATCAACCCGCATGCCGGCGAGGGCGGGCTCTACGGGCCCGAGGACGCCGAGCAGGTGGCGCCCGCCGTGGCCGCCGCCCGCGCCGAAGGGCTGGATGCCACCGGCCCCATCCCCGGCGACGTGGTGTTCAACCAGGCGGTGGACGGGCGCTACGACATCGTGGTGGCGCAGTTCCACGACCAGGGGCACATCCCCGCCAAGCTGATCGGCGGGCACGACACGGTGAATGTCACCGCCGGGCTGCCGGTGCTGCGCACCTCGGTGGACCACGGCACCGCCTATGACATCGCCTGGAAGGGCGTGGCCAACCCGGCCAACATGATGGCCGCCATCGCCATGGCGCGGCGGATGCGGCCGGTGA
>CALNAL010000016.1 GCA_937874445.1 uncultured Acetobacteraceae bacterium
GCCCACGATGCCGAGCTTCTCCGCCCCCATCGCCAGCGACACGCCCCGCACCGCCTCGCTCTCGCCGCCGGTTGCGGTGGGAAAGGCCACGGTCAGGTTTTCGATTTCCGCGAGCATCAGGCGTCGTCCCGGAAGAAAGAAAGGCGTTCCTTTTTCGGGGAAAAGGAACCGAAAAAGCTTTGTTCGTTTGGCTCCCTGCCTGACCCAGGCGCGGAGCCAAACGAATGAAGTCCTTTTGCTTCTTTTCCTTCAGGAAAAGAAGACTTCCTTCCTGCCTGTGCGCTCATCTCTGCTTGGGGTCCAGCACGTCGCGCAGGCCGTCGCCGAGGAGGTTGAAGGCGAGCGAGGCGACGAAGATGGCAACGCCGGGGATGGTGGGCACCCACCACTGCTCCAGGATGAAGCGCCGGGCGGTGGCGATCATCGCCCCCCACTCGGGAGAGGGCGGCTGGGCGCCCATGCCGAGGAAGCCCAGGGAGGCGGCGGTCAGCACGATGGAACTCATGTCCAGCGTGACGCGCACGACCAGGCTGGGCAGGCAGAGCGGGGCGATGTGGCGGGCGACGATGCGCGCCGCCGAGGCCCCGGTCAGGCGCGTCGCCGCGATGAAGTCGGTGTTGCGGAAGGTCATCGTCTCGGCGCGGGCGAGGCGGGCGTAGGGCGGCCAGGAGGTGAGCGCGATGGCGAGCACCGCGCTGGTCACGCCCGGCTTGATGGCCGCGACGAAGGCCAGCGCCAGGATCAGGCGGGGGAAGGCCAGGAAGACGTCGGTGACGCGCATCAGGATGCGGTCCACCACGCCGCCGAGGTAGCCGGCCAGGCAGCCGATGGCCAGGCCGATGGGGGCCACCAGCACCACCACCGCCACCACCATGCCCAGCGTGACGCGTCCGCCGTAGAGCAGGCGCGACAGCACGTCGCGGCCGAGTTCGTCGGTGCCCAGCCAGTGCGCCGCCGAGGGCGCCTGCAAGCGGCTGGCCAGCGACTGGATCGAGGGGTCGTAGGGCGCGAGCACCGGGGCGAGGAGCGAGAGCGCCACCAGCAGGACGGCGACGATCAGCCCGCCCATCGCCAGCGGGTTCTGCGTGAAGGCCATCCACAGCCGGTAGCGCCGCCCCCAGGCCGCCTGCGCGCGCGAGGCGGGGGTGTCGGTCAGCAGCCAGTCGTGCCAGCTCTCCGGGCGGGTGTTGTCGAAGATCTCGCTCATCTCACCGCACCCTGGGGTCCAGCAGCCGGTAGCAGAGGTCGGCGAACAGATTGAAGGCCAGATAGGTCAGCCCCACCACCAGGGTGGCGCCGAGCACCGCGTTCATGTCGGCGTTGAGCAGCGAGACGGTGAGGTACTGCCCCAGCCCCGGCCAGGAGAACACCGTCTCGGTGACCACCGCCCCCTCCAGCAGCCCGGCATAGGTCAGCGCCAGCACCGTGATGAGGCGCACCGCGATGTTGCCGAAGGCGTGGCGCCAGATGATGCGCATCGCCGACAGCCCCTTGGCGCGGGCGGTGACGATGAACTCGCCCGACAGCGCGTCCAGCATGAAGGCGCGCGTCATGCGGGCGATGTAGGCCATGGAGAACCACGCCAGCACCCCGGCGGGCTGGGCGAGATGGGCCAGCGCGTCCCGCAGCGCGTCCCAGTCGCCGGCGAGCACGCAGTCGATGGTGAGCACGTTGGTGATGGCGGGGATGGTGTCGTCGAAGAGGATGCCCTGTCGCCCCGGCCCCGGCGCGATGCCCAGCGTGGCGTAGAAGAACAGCAGCGAAAGCAGCGCTAGCACGAAGGTGGGAATGGAGTGGCCCGAGAGGCAGATCACCCGCACCACGTGGTCGGTACGGGTGCCCTGGCGCACCGCCGCCAGCACCCCCAGCGGCACGCCGATGAGGGTGGCGACGATGATCGCCACCGTCGCCAGCTCCATCGTGGCGGGGAAGAAGCGGGCGATGTCCTGCGTGACCGGATGCGAGGTCATCACCGAGCGGCCGAGGTCGCCCTGGGCAAGCTTCTCCAGATAGATGCCGAACTGCACCACGAGGGGCTTGTCGAGCCCCATCTCCAGGCGGGTCTGCTCGACCACTTCCTGGGTGGCGCGATCGCCGACGATCGCCAGCACCGGATCGGTCGGCATCACCCGCCCGATCAGGAAGGTGACGAGCACCAGCCCGAACAATGTGACGGGCACGCTGGCGAGCGTGGCCGCCAGCGTGCGAAAGCGACGCAACACCCCGGAACTCTTAGGCTGACTTGGCGGCGTGGATATAGTTGATGCGCGCATAGAGCGGGGCGATCTCGAAGCCCGAGACCACCTTGCGGATGGCGGCATACTGCTTGGTCTGCAACATCATCGCGAAGGGGCTGCGCTGCTGGGCATCCTTCTGGATCGACTCGTATTCGGCCATGCGCTTGGCCGGATCGAGCTCGCGGGCCGCGGCGAGGGTGCGGTCGGAGAGGTCGGTGTCCTGCCAGGAGGCGCGCCAGGCGAGGGTGCGGTTGTTGGCCTTCTCGGTGTTGTCGGGGTTGACGTTGAAGGCCTCGGCGTTGGTATGCGGGTCGAAGTAGTCGGGGCCCCAGCCGAGCAGCGCCAGCTGATGCTGGCGGGCGCGGGTGCGGGTGAACACCTGGCGGCTCTCCCCGGCCACCAGGCTCACCTTGATGCCCACATCGGCGAGGTTGGCCTGGATGGCCTGGGCGATGTCGGCGTTGGGCTGGATGGAGGCGTGGTCGAGCGTCACCTCGAAGCCGTCGGCCAGCCCGGCCTGCGCCAGCAGCGCCTTGGCCTTGGCCACGTCGCGCTTGAAGGGGCGGTTGTTGAGCGCGCCGGGGAAGCCCTCGGGCAGGAAGCTCTGGTGGACGATGTGGGTGTAGGGCGTGATGTGCTGCTGGATGCCGTCGTAGTCGATCGCCCACTTGATGGCCTGGCGCACCTCGGGCTTGGCCAGCTCCGGCTTGGCGACATTCATCCCCACGTACACCAGGTTGCCCTGGGGCGCGGTGGACAGGCGCAGCTTGGCATCCTTCTCCGCCGTGCGCAGCTGCTCGGCGGTGAGGTCGCGGGCGATGTCGATGTCGCCCTTCTGCAGCTCCAGCAGCTGGGCCGAGGGGTCGGAGATGTGCTTGAGGATGACGCGCCTGGTCTTGGCCTTGATCAGCGCGTTGGGATTGGCCGTCAGCATCACCGATTCGGAGGCCTTCCAGCTCTGCAGCGCGAAGGCGTTGGACCCGGCGGAATGGGTCTTCATCCACAGGTTGCCGAGGTCGTCGCCCTCGACGTGGGCCATCACCTCGGCGCGGTCCACCACCGAGCCGACGTCGGCGGTGAGGCAATAGAGCACCAGGGTGGGGGCCACCTGCTTGGACACCTTGACCACCAGGGTGTGCGGGTCGGTGGCGGCGATGGCGGACTCGACGTTGTCCTTGGTGAAGCCGAACTGGCTCAGGATGAAGGCCGGCCCCTTGTTGAGCTTGATCACCCGCTGCAGCGAGAAGGCGGCATCATCGGCCGTGACGGGCCGGCCGGAGGCGAACTTGGCATCGCCGCGGAGATGAAAGGTGAAGGTCGTGCCATCGGAGGAGATGTCCCACTTCTCGGCCAGCAGCCCCCTGAGCTTGTTGGGGTTGGCGGGATCGGGCTCGACGAGCTGATCGTAGATGTTGCTCAGCACCTCGCGGCCGATGACCTCGAAGCACTCGGCCGGGTCGAGGCTGATGAGCCCGTCGAGCTGCTGGCCCACCACGAGAACCTCGCGGGGCGTGGCGGCGAACGCGGGAAGAGCGGGAAGGACGGCGGCAGCGGCCGAGGCGGCCAGCAGTTCGCGGCGGGACAGCATCTTGAGGACATCTCCTGTCACAGAGTCGCCCCCCTTTAATCACGCCCGGCGTGAGTGTGAAAGGGCGACGCGACGAGGCCCCCCCCCCTAGCCGGCGCCCTCGATGTCCTCCAGGTCGAACTGCTGGGCCTCCTCGTCGAAGCTGAACACCTCGGCGTAGCGCCCCCAGCCGATCGCCGCGAGCAGCGTCTCCTCGGCATAGTCGGGCGACATGTGGTCCTCCAGCTCCTCGCGGAAGCGCAAGGCCGAGGCCCGGTGGTTCCACCGCTCGTCGAGCGTGCGCCGGATCGCCGGGATCAGCTTGACATGCGCGCGCAGGGCATCGGCGAAGAGCCGCTTGCGCTCGTCGGTATCGGCCTCGACGAAGCGCCGGCCGGTCTCGGTGAGGCGGATGTCGCCCTCCTCCAGCTCGGCAAAGCGCAGCAGCGCCAGGGTCTCGCCGAGGGGGAGCAGCTCGTCGGCCTCCAGCTGCAGGGCCGCGGCCAGCGGGGGCAGGTCGGCACGGCCGTTGTAGGGAGGGGCGGCCATGGTTTCCATCAGGCCGGCCAGCAGGTTGGTGGAGACGTTGTGCAGCGGCTGCGTGAAGGGCACGTCGGCCGGCGCCACCGGCAGGGTCGGCCGGGTCAGCGAGCGGCTGGTCATCACCTCGTAGATGTCGTCCACCAGCTCACGGAAGGCCGGGTCCATGCGGTTGCGCGGGTAGGGAAAGGGAACCGCGATCTCCTGCTGCACCCGCCCCGGAGAGGAGGAGAACACCAGGATGCGGTCGCACATCAGCACCGCCTCCTCGATGTTGTGCGTGACCATCAGGATCGACTTGATGGGCAGCTTGTGCTCGATCCACAAATCGATCAGGTCGGTGCGCAGGGTCTCGGCGGTCAGCACGTCGAGCGCCGAGAAGGGCTCGTCCATCAGCAGCAGGTCGGGGTGGACCACCAGGGCGCGGGCCAGGCCGACGCGCTGGCGCATGCCGCCCGAAAGCTCCTTGGGATAGGCCGAATCGTAGCCGCCGAGGCCGATCAGGTCGATCACGTCCTCGCTCAGCTCCTCGCGCTCGGCGCGGCCCATGCCCATCGCCTCCAGCCCGATCTCGACGTTCTCCTGCACCGTCAGCCACGGGAAGAGGGCAAAGCTCTGGAACACCATCGCCACCCCCGGCGCCGGGCCGGCGAGCGGCCGGCCGCGCCAGGTGACCTCCCCCGCCGTCGGCCGCAGCAGCCCCGAGACGATGCGCAGCAGCGTGGACTTGCCCGAGCCGGAACGGCCCAGGAGGGCGACGATCTCCCCCTCCTGGAGGGTCAGGTCGACGTCGTCGAGCACCACCACGTCGGCGTTGCTGTCCTTGTGGTAGGCCTGCCGGCAGCCGGCCACGCGCAGCAGAGGCGTGCTCACGGGAGCATCCATCGCGGCGCCCTCCTCATCCCAGATTGGCCCGGCGGCTGGCATAGGCATAGAGCGGCCGCCACAGCAGACGGTTGAACACCACGACGTAGAGCGACATCACCACCACGCCGAGCACGATCCTGTGGAAATCCCCGGCATCGGTGGCCTGGGCGATGTAGGCCCCGAGGCCATGGGCCACCAGGTGCGTGTCGCCCCAGGAGGCGACCTCGGCGACGATGGCGGCGTTCCACGAGCCCCCCGAGGCGGCGATCGCCCCCGTCACCAGATGGGGGAGCACGCCCGGCAGGATCACCCGCCGCCACCAGTGGATGCCGCGCACATGGAAGTTCTCGGCCGCCTCGCGCAAGTCGCCGGGGAAGGCCGCGGCGCCGGCGATGACGTTGAAGAGGATGTACCACTGCGTGCCCAGCACCATCAGCGGCGAGAGGAAGACATCCACGTCGAGATGGAAGGTGACGATCGCCAGCACGAAGGGCGGAAAGAGCAGGTTGGCGGGGAAGGCCGCCAGGAACTGCACCAGCGGCTGCACCCGCCGCGCCCAGGCCGGACGCAGCCCCAGCCAGACGCCGATGGGCACCCACACCAGCGTGGCCAGCACGATCATCACCACCACCCGCACCATGGTGATGGCTCCCAGCCCCACCGCGGCGCCGACGTCGGTCCAGGACAGTTCGAGGGCGACGAAGCCGGCCACCTTGCGCAGCAGCAGCACCACCGCCACGCCCACCGCCAGCGCGAACACCGCATCGCCCGCCCGCGCGTGGCGGACGCGGCGGATGGCATAGCCGGCCGGCCGGCCCAGGCGCAGCCCGGTGAACACGCCGAAGAAACGCTGCACCGCCTCCCCCGCCTCGCGCAGCACGGAGGTGCGCCGCAGCATGGCCAGCAGCCACGGGTCCTCGGCGGTGGCGCCGGGCACCATCTCGAAGCGGAAGCGCGCCGACCACGCCACCAGCGGGCGGAACAGCACCTGGTCGTAGGCGAGGATGACCAGCAGCATGGCGAAGATCGCCCAGAACACCGCGCCGATGTTCCGCTCCGCCAGCGCCGCCGCCACGTAGGAGCCGATGCCCGGCAGCTGCCAGGTGTTGTCGCCGAGCGTGATCGCCTCGGAGGCCACCACGAAGAACCAGCCCCCCGACATCGAGATCATGGTGTTCCACACCAGCCCCGGCATGGCGAAGGGCACCTCCAGCCGCCAGAAGCGCTGCCAGGAGGTCAGGCGGAACAGCCGGGTCGCCTCGTCGAGGTCGGTGGGGACCATGGTCAGCGACTGGTAGAAGCTGAAGGCCATGTTCCACGCCTGGCTGGTGAAGATGGCGAAGATCGCCGCCAGCTCCAGCCCCAGCACCCGGCCGGGAAAGAGGCTCATGAAAAAGGCGATGGTGAAGGAGAGAAACCCCAGGATCGGCACCGACTGCAGGATGTCGAGCACCGGGATCATGATCAGTCCGGCGCGGCGGCTCTTGGCGGCGAGCGGGGCGTAGGTGAAGGTGAACAGCAGCGAGCAGGCCATCGCCGCGAACATGCGCAGCGTGGTGCGCAGCGCGTATTCGGGCAGGCGGCGCGGGGAAAGATCGATGGGCGCGACCTGCAGGGCGTCGATGGGCACCAGCGTGCCCCGGGCGGCCATCGCCATGCCCACCAGCACGCCCACCACGCAGCACAACGCCGCGATATCCCAGATATTCGGCAAGCGGCGGCCGGAGAGCACGGCCGGCTGGGTGGTGCTTCGCATCGGCGCTCCCACGGCTGGCAGGGGGACAGAAGGCGCCCCCCATTAGACCAATCGGCGCGGCCCCGCCACCCGTCGGGACGTGGCAGTTCGATGAATCAGCCGCTCTTTTTTGGCTTTTTCAGATCCCCCTCAGCTCCCGGTCGAGCCGAAGCCGCCGGCGCCGCGGGCGGAGTCCTCCGTGAAGCCCTCCACCACCGCGAAGGCCGGGCGGAGCACCGGCACGAACATCATCTGCGCGAAACGCGCCCCGGGCAGGATCTCCACATCGGCCCCCCCGGGAGGATTGCGGTTCCACGCCGAGACCAGGATCGGGCCGGTATAGTCGGGGTCGATCAGCCCGACCAGGTTGCCCAGCACCAGCCCCTGCTTGTGGCCCAGCCCGGAGCGCGGCAGCACCAGGGCTGCCATGCCGGGGTCGGCCATGTGCACCGCGATCCCCGAGGAGATCAGCGCCGGCGGCGCCCCGGCCGCCAGGTGCAACGGCGCATCCAGGCAGGCATGGAGGTCGATGGCGGCGGCCATGTCGCTCTGGTAGCGCGGCAGCCCCCATTCCCGCAGGCGGGGGTCGAGAACGCGGACTTCGAC
>CALNAL010000017.1 GCA_937874445.1 uncultured Acetobacteraceae bacterium
GTCTCCCCGGTAGCCCCCGGCAACACCCCCAGCCCCTCGCAGAGCCGGTGCAGCACGCCGCGCAGCTCGCCCTCCGCATCGGCCGCGGCGACGGCGCGTTGCAGCGGCGCCAGCGCCCCGGCCAGCTCGGCGTCGATGAAGCGTTGCAGCCGCAGCCGCACCCGCTCACGCCCGGGACCGTCGAGAAACTCCGAATCCAGCGCCTCGACCTGCGGATGCAGCAGCGTCGTTCCCGGCCGCAGCCGCGCCACCGGCGCGCCGGCCCAGGTCAGCCGCTGGTCGGGGCGCCATGCGAAGGCCGCGTCGGGCTCGGCCTCCAGCCGCACCAGCCGGGTGGGCATCTCGGAGCGCAGCGAGCGCCGGGCGGCCCGCAGCACCAGCCGGCGCTCCTCGTCGTCGGCCAGCGGGTCGGGCACGAAGCCGAAGCCCTCGATGTGCCCCACCGCCTGGCCCTCGACCACCACCTCGCCCCGCCGCGTCACCGCCGAAAGCAGGTCCGCCCCCTCGCCGGACTCCAGCCGGCGCATGATCCGCGCCGCGCGGCGATCGACGAAGCGCGCGGTGAGGCTCTCGTGCAGCGCGTCGGAGAGCTTCTCCTCCACCCGCCGCGCCTCGCCCTGCCAGAAGGCGGCGTCGGTCAGCCAGTCGGGGCGCGCAGCGATGTAGGACCACACCCGCACCCCGGCGAGGCGCTGCATCAGCGTGTCGATGTCGCCGTCGGTGCGGTCGAGCCCGGCGATCTGGGTGGCCATCCAGTCGGTGGGCAGCCGCCCCGAGCGCGCCAGGGCGAGAAACACCCGTCCGCACAGCCGCGCGTGGGAATCGTCGCCGAGCTTGCGGAAGTCGGGGATCTGGCAGGCCTCCCACAGCATCCGCACCCGCCGCCGCCCGCGCGCCAGGTCGCGGACCTCGGCCTCGCGGGCGAGGATGGCCAGCACCACCATGTCGGAGGCCTCGGCCCCGCGCACCAGCCCCGGCCGCGGCGGCGGCTTGGCCAACGCGGCGAGCAGCGCCTCGGGCGAGGCGAAGTCCAGCTCGGCGTTGCGCCAGCACAGCACCTCCAGCCGTTCGAAGCTGTGCGCCTCCACCGCGCCGGCGATCTCGGGCGGCAGCGGCGGGCAGGAGGCGGTGGTGCCGAAGGTGCCGTCGCGCATTCCCCGTCCGGCACGCCCGGCGATCTGCGCCACCTCGGCGGCGTCGAGCAGGCGCGGCCGGTGGCCGTCGAACTTGGAGATCCCCGCGAAGGCCACATGGTCCACGTCCATGTTGAGCCCCATGCCGATGGCGTCGGTCGCCACCAGGAAATCGACCTCCTTCTCCTGGTAGAGCGCCACCTGGGCGTTGCGGGTGCGCGGGGAGAGCCGCCCCATCACCACCGCGCATCCCCCGCGGCGGCGGCGGATCAGCTCGGCGATCGCGTAGACCTCGGCGGCGCTGAAGGCGACCACCGCGGTGCGCGGCGGCAGGCGCGAGAGCTTGGTGGCCCCGGTGTGGGAAAGCTGCGAGAGGCGCGGCCGGGTCTCGATCTCGGCCGCGGGCACCAGATACTGCATCAGCGGGCGGATGGTCTCCGCGCCGAGGAACATGGTCTCGACCATCCCGCGCGCGTGCAGCAGCCGGTCGGTGAACACGTGGCCCCGGTCGGGGTCCGCGCAGAGCTGGATCTCGTCCACGGCGAGGAACTCGACGGGGTGCTCCAGCGGCATCGCCTCGGTGGTGCAGGAGAACCACTTCGCCCCGGGGGGGATGATCTTTTCCTCCCCGGTGATCAGCGCGACCTTGGCCGCCCCCTTGCGCGCCACCATGCGCTCGTAGTTCTCGCGCGCCAGCAGCCGCAGCGGAAAGCCGATGATGCCGGAGGCATGCGCCAGCATCCGCTCGATGGCGAGATGGGTCTTGCCCGTGTTGGTCGGGCCGAGCACCGCCCGCACGCGGGCCGGCAGATCGCCGGGAAAATGCGCCGACATGGGCAAGATGGTTGGGCTTGCCCGCGGCGGATGCAAGTGTCATGCGCATGACAGGGAGCAAACCCATTGAAATCGTTCCCCAAGCTGCGCATATCGCGGATCGTTGAGGAGGGCCTGTCAGATGAGCGAATCGGAGTCGAAGCTCGAGCGTCACGATTTTGCCGCCGAGGTGGGGCGGATGCTGGACCTGGTGGTCCACTCCCTCTACTCGGAGCGCGAGATCTTCCTGCGCGAACTGGTGGCCAACGCCGCCGACGCCATGGACCGTCGCCGCTTCGAGAGCCTGACCACCCCCGCGCTGGCCCTGCCGGAGGGCGCGGCTATCCGGCTGCGCCCCGACAAGCCCGCCCGCCTGCTGACCATCGCCGACGACGGCATCGGCATGACCCGCGAGGAGCTGATCGACCATCTCGGCACCATCGCCCGCTCCGGCACCCGCGCCTTCGGCGAGAAGCTCGCCGAGGCCAAGCCGGAGGACCGCCCCAGCCTGATCGGCCAGTTCGGCGTCGGATTCTATTCGGCCTTCATGGTGGCCGACGAGGTCGAGGTGATCTCGCGCAAGGCCGGCACCGAGGAGGCCTGGCGCTGGGCCTCCGACGGCCACGGCAGCTTCACCGTGGCCCCCGCCACCCGCGAGAGCGCCGGCACCGACGTCATCCTCCACCTCAAGCCCGACGCCGAGGACTACGCCGAGCCCGTGCGCCTGGAGACGGTGGTGCGCAAATGGGCCGACAACATCACCATCCCCATCACCATCGCCCACGACGGCAAGGACGTGCCGGCCAACGAGGGCACGGCACTGTGGCGCAAGCCGAAAAGCGAGGTGACGGAGGCGCAGTACAAGGAATTCTACCGCCACCTCGGCAACTTCTTCGACGAGCCCTGGGCCACCCTGCACTGGCACGCCGAGGGCGCGCTGGAGTTCTCCGCCCTGCTCTTCCTCCCAGGCGCCAAGCCCTTCATGCCGGTGGACGAGGAGCGCCGCTCCAAGGTGCGCCTGCACGTCAAGCGCATGTTCATCACCGACGAGGCCGAGCTGCTGCCGCCGTGGCTGCGCTTCGTGCAGGGCGTGGTCGATACCGAGGACCTGCCGCTCAACGTCTCGCGCGAGATGCTCCAGGCCACCCCGGTGCTGGCGCGCATCCGCACCGCCGTCACCAACCGGGTGCTCACCGAACTCAAGTCCAAGGCCAAGGACGCCGAGGACTACGCCAAGTTCTGGGAGAACTTCGGCCCTGTCCTGAAAGAGGGCGCCTGGGACGACGAGACGCATCGCGCCGACATCGCCGGGCTGCTGCGCTTCCGCTCCTCGGCGGTGGAGGGCTGGACCTCGCTCGCCGACTACGTGGGCCGCATGAAGGAGGGCCAGGAGGCCATCTACGTCCTCGACGGCGACGACGCCGAGACGCTGAAGAAGTCGCCCCAGCTGGAGGGCTTTCGCGCCCGCGGGGTGGAGGTGCTGCTGCTCACCGACCCGATCGATTCGTGGTGGCCGCAACGGCTGGAGACTTTCCAGGACAAGCCGATCCGCAGCGTCACCCAGGCCGACGCGGACCTCGGCAAGATCGCCCCCGCCGAACCTCCCGCCGGGGAAGCCGCCGATGTCACCGCCCTGATCGCCACCCTGAAGAAGGCGCTCGGCGAGGACGTGGCCGAGGTGCGCGCCACCGACCGGCTGGTGGACTCCGCGGTGGTTCTGGCCGCCGGCAAGGGCGGGCCCGACCTGCAGATGCAGCGCATCCTCCGCCGGGCCGGCCGCGAAATGCGCGCCGCCCCGCCGGTGCTGGAACTCAATCCCCGCCACCCGCTGATCGTCGCCCTGGCCGCCCGCGCCACCGCCGGCGAGGCCCTGGAGGACCAGGCCGGCCTGCTGCTCGACCTCGCCCGCATCCAGGACGGCGACCTCCCCCGCGCCCCGGCCGCCTTCGCCCGCCGCGTGGGAGAGGTTCTGGCAAAGTAGGCGGGGGGCAAAGTAGGCGGGGGGCGAAGAAGGCGAGGAAGGGGAAGCGCGACCCGAAGGGCTGGGTTGCCCCCCTCTCCTCTTGCTCTCTGTCCGGCGCCTGCTATTTTGGCGCCCTCCCGGAGGGGTGGCCGAGCGGCTTAAGGCGCACGCTTGGAAAGCGTGTGTACGTTAACAGCGTACCGGGGGTTCGAATCCCCCCCCCTCCGCCAATCTTTGGCATTACCCTGTTAGAAAATAAGAGGCTTTTGCTACTCTGTAGCAGCTCTACCCACAATTCTACCCACGAGCCAGCAGCCGCTTGGCAGGCTGTCATAGGGAGCGCTGACTGGTTGACCGGTGGGCCAGTGGCCTTGTGCCGCCAGGCATCCTGAAATATGTACCCCAGCACGCGATCTGGCCTATGCTGCCCTTGGCTGGACGGTTTGCCGTGCCGACCGCACGGGCCTAAGCCAGCCCCCAGGGCACAACGGGCAGCGATCTGCGCCAAGGTCGGACGAGATTGTGCGATGCAGCCCCCAACTTCTCCCTCCCGATGGCTTCGCTTCCGCGCGGCCGCCGCGGAATGCTGGGCTATCTTCCTTGACGCCATCACCTACTGGCCCTTCTGGCCGTACTACCGTGCACGGCATCTCGTAGGCGAGGCGCTTGCCTGGGCGCGCTGGACCTATTTCCCTGCGACCCTTGAAGCCTGCGACGTGTGCGGGGCGCCGGCGCAGTGGGACTACGCCCCCGCCGGGAACTCCCAGCATTATTGCGACGAGCATGTCCCACGCGGGTGCAGCTGCAACGTCATCGACAGCAAGATTCCATCCTACGACGCAGTCGTGGGGCGGGGCGAAAATGGCACCGAGCGGGTTTGTGTGCGCCGGTCTGCCCGAGCAGTACCGCGACGAACGAGGGCGACTGCTACCTTGTTGTGAGTTTGATTTTTACCGTCGGGGCTGGAAAAGAGGCTTGTTCAACTGACGCGCCGGCGATCACCGGCAAGGCCGGCGGCATGGGGAGGAGGCCCGCGCAGGAGTATTTCGTGACCGCCTACGCGGTGGCTCACGCTGGCGGATCTGTTTCCACTAGCCGACAGATCGCTGTTGCATCCTCCGGCTCGTAGGAATCGATCCCGTCGAGCACCAGGTCCGCCGTGCCGACACGTAGTGCGCCCGTCGGTTGCCGCCCATAGCGAGTGTCAATCGTTGGCATCGGCATGCCGATTGGCAAAACCGGTACCGAGCTACCAATCAACGCCTTCTGGCGGTGAGAAGCCGCGAGGCCGAGCGACCCGTCTGAAGGCCGGGAGGGGGCGGCCCCCTGGGACGCAAAGAGCACGCGTTGGTTGCATTATACAATTTCGAACAAAATTTACCGAACATTGGTTGTAAATAGTACTTTGAGCGAGGGTTTCGGGACATAAGTTTTCTTTTTGCGATTTTCACTTCCGTTTCGAACGACGGGGGGATTAGAATGTTACAAACTGTTACTGAGAATACCCAGGCCTGTGCGTAATTGCGTAGAGAGAACTGGCATATTGACGATGCCATATCTCTGATGGAGCCCTAGCTGTTATTATGTATTAATTCGTTATTTCATGAGGCTGCCGTGACGTCCGACGGAGACAGTTCTGCCGAGCATCCTCCACAAGATGGCTGACTCCCCTCTGAAGACCCTGGTTTATTCTGCCTGGCGACGGTGTTGCGGGCCTACGGGATTGCGGCGGACCCGGCGGCGCTGGCGCATGCGGCGGGGGTTGCCGGAGAGGCGGCCGGGTCCGACGCGCTGGTGCGGTTGGCGCGACGCCAGGGGCTGAAGGCCCGGGTGGTCTCGGGGCGGACGTGGGACAGCCTGAAGCGCACGCCGCTGCCGGCGATCGCGGGACGCGCGGACGGTGGGTTCGTCATTCTGGCGCGGGCCAACGACGACAAGGCGATGATCCAGGACGGGCGGACACGGCGGCCGGAGATCGTGCTGCGGGATGCCTTCGAGACGGTCTGGGACGGCTCGCTGATCCTGCTGACCAAGCGGGCCTCACTGTCCGACCTGGGGCGGCGCTTCGGGCTGTCGTGGTTCGTCTCGGCGGTGGTGAAATACCGCCGCCTGCTGGCCGAGGTGCTGATCGCCTCCTTCGTGCTGCAGTTGTTTGCGCTGGTCTCGCCGCTGTTCTTCCAGGTGGTGGTCGACAAGGTGCTGGTGCACCGGGGCCTCTCGACGCTGGACGTGCTGATCGTCGGCCTGCTCTGCGTGTCGGTGTTCGAGAGCCTTCTCGGAACGCTGCGGACCTATGTGTTTTCCCACACCACCAACCGCATCGACGTGGAGCTGGGGGCACGGCTGTTCCGTCACCTGCTGGCGCTGCCGCTGGGCTACTTCGGGGTGCGGCGCGTGGGCGATTCGGTGGCGCGGGTGCGCGAGCTGGAGAACGTGCGCCAGTTCCTCACCGGCTCGGCGCTGACGCTGGTGGTGGACCTGGTGTTCACGGTGGTCTTCCTGGGTGTGATGGCGTGGTACTCGACGACGCTGACGCTGGTGGTGGTGGTGTCGCTGCCGCTCTACGCGGGGCTTTCGATTGCGGTGACGCCGCTGTTCCGCACGCGGCTGGACGAGAAGTTCCGGCGCGGCGCGGAGAACCAGGCGTTCCTGGTGGAGGCGGTGACCGGGGTCGAGACGCTCAAGGCGATGGCGGTGGAGCCGCAGATGTATCGCCGCTGGGAGGAGCAGCTGGCGGGATACGTGGGGGCGTCGTTCCGCACATCGTGCCTGTCGAACTACGCGAGCCAGGCGATCCAGCTGATCAACAAGCTGGCGACGGCGGGGATCCTGTTCTTCGGCGCGCATGCGGTGATGCGCGGCGAGATGACGGTGGGCGAGCTGGTGGCGTTCAACATGCTGGCCGGGCGGGTGGCGCAGCCGGTGCTGCGGCTGGCGCAGCTGTGGCAGGACTTCCACCAGACGCGGCTTTCCATCGACCGGCTGGGGGACATCCTGAACACGCCGCCGGAGCCGCAGAGCAGCCCGGGGCGGGCGGTGCTGCCGCCGATCCGGGGCGGCATCCGGCTGGACCGGGTGAGCTTCCGCTACCGGCTGGACGGGCCGGAGGTGCTGCGGGGGCTCGAGCTCGACATCCAGGCCGGGCAGGTGGTGGGCGAGCGGGAGGCGTCGCTCTCGGGCGGGCAGCGCCAGCGGATCGCGATCGCGCGGGCGCTGGTGGGCAACCCGCGCATCCTGATCCTCGACGAAGCGACGAGCGCGCTGGACTGCGAGAGCGAGCGGGCGATCCAGGCGAACATGCGGCGGATCTGCCAGGGGCGGACGGTGCTGATCGTGGCGCACCGGCTGAGCACGGTGCGCAATGCCGACCGGATCGTGACGATCGAAGAGGGCCGGGTGGTGGAGGACGGGACGCACGAGGAGCTGATCCGCCGGCAGGGGCGCTACGCGATGCTGCACCGCATCCAGTCGGGGGTGGCGGCATGAGCACGCAAGCGGCGGGTCGGGCGCTGGTGGCGCGGGGCGGACGGCGGGACGATCTGGCGTTCCTGCCGGCGGCGCTGGAGATCATGGAGACGCCGGCCTCGCCGGTGGGGCGGGCGACGGCACTGTGCATCTGTGCGGCGGCGGTGCTGGCGATCGCCTGGGCGTGCCTGGGGCGGGT
>CALNAL010000018.1 GCA_937874445.1 uncultured Acetobacteraceae bacterium
CGCAGGGCGATGGCGGTGGGGGCGAACAGCGCCGCCAGCTCCGCCAGGGTGAGCAGGGTCTCGCCCGCGGTTCCCCGCCCCACGGTTCCCCGGAGAGTCAGTTGTCGCAGCTCCGCCAGGCTCCGCGCCGCCACCGCGCCGGCGCCCGAGGTGGTGCGCTCCAGGGTCGGGTCGTGGATCACCACGATCTCGCCGTCGGCGGTGGGATGGATGTCGAACTCCACCTGGTCCACGGCCAGCCCGGCGGTGGCGCGGAAGGCGGTGGGGCTGTTCTCCGGCCATTGGCCGGCGCCCCCGCGATGGGCGGCGATGAGGGTCATGAGAGCGTCGGGTCCAGACGGTCGCGCAGCCAGTCGCCGAGCAGGCTGACGCAGAGGGTGGTGAGAACGATGGTCACGCTCGGCGCCAGCAGGATCCAGGGCGCGCGCGTGATGTACTCGCGCCCGAAGCCCACCATGTTGCCGAGCGAGGTCATCGGCGGCTGCACCCCCAGCCCGAGGAAGGACAGCCCCGATTCCAGCAGCACGATCTCGGGGAAGGAGAGCGTGGCCGAGACGATCAGCGTGGAGGCGATGTTGGGCAGCACGTGGCCGAGATAGATGCGCAGCGGTCGCGCCCCGATCTGGCGCACCGCCGCCGCATAGCCCTGGGCGTTGGCCGCGATCGCCAGACCGCGCGCGATGCGGGCGTAGCGCTCCCAGCCGTAGAGGCCCATCAGCGCCACCAGCAGCGGCAGCGAATTGCCGAAGAAGGCCAGCACCGCCAGCGCCACGATCAGGAACGGCATCGAGGCCTGGAAGTCGATCAGCACCAGCACCGCCTGCTCGACGAGGCCGCGGAAATGCGCGGCGATGAAGCCCATCGTGGTGCCGAAGGTGGCGGCGATGGCGGTGGCCCCGAAGGCGATCAGCACCGAGACGCGCACGGATTCGATCAGGCGCGAGAGCACGTCGCGCCCCAGCTCGTCGGTGCCCAGCAGATGGCGCAGGCTGCCGCCGAACCCCACCGGCGGCTGCAACCGCGCGCGCAGGTCGATGGCCGTGATGGAATACGGACGCAGGGAGTCGGCGGCGAGCGCCACCGCCAGCATCGCGGCGAGCCAGACCAGCGCGCATATCACCGCAACGGGCATGCCCCGCCGCCGCTGCCGCGCCGCCACCACCACCGCGCCCTCGATCCCCGCGCCATTGATCCCTGCGCCGTCGATTTGGCCCGCGCTGTCGATTTGAGTCGCGCCGTCGATTTGAGTCGCCGACATCTCAGCGCGCTCCCGCCGCCCGCATGCGCGGGTCGAGCATTCCATAGACGAGATCGACGGCAAGGTTGGCCGTCACCATGGTGGCCGCCACCAGCAGCAGGATCACCTGCACCACCGCGAGGTCACGGTTGGCCACCGCCACCACCAGCAGCCGCCCCACGCCGGGCCAGGAAAACACGCTCTCCACCACCACCGCGCCGGCGATCAGGCTGCCCACCATGAAGCCCATCACCGTCACCGTCGGGATCGCGGCATTGGGCAGGGCATGGGAGGTCACCACCGCGCGCCACGGCACGCCCTTGGCCGAGGCGGTGCGGATGTAGGGCTGGCCCAGCACCTCCAGCATGGCCGAGCGGGTGAAGCGCGCCAGGATGCCCGCCCCGCCCAGCCCCAGCGTGACCACCGGCAGGATCGTCGCCTGCCAGCTGTCCTGCCCGCCCGAGGGCAGCCAGCCCAGCTGCACCGCGAAGACCAGCACCAGCACCAGCCCGAGCACGAAGCTCGGCACCGTGAAACCGGCCACCGCCCCGGCCATCACCGCCCGGTCGGCCATCGAGTTGCGGTGCAGCGCGGCGTAGATGCCGGCGGGAATGCCGAGCAGGACCTTCATCGTCAGCGCCGGCAGGGTGAGCACCAGGGTGGCGGGAATGCGCTCCGCCACCACCTGCAGCGCCGGGCGCCCGTCGCGCAGCGACTGGCCGAGGTTGCCGTGCAGGATGGCCGCGAAATAATCGAGGTACTGCACCCAGATCGGCTGATCGAGGCCCCATTCGTGGCGGAAGGCGGCAATGGCGGCGGGGGGCGCGTCGGGCGAGAGAATGGTCAGCGCCGGGTCGCCCGAAAGGCGCAGCACCACGAAGGCGAAGGTCACCACCAGCAGGATGGTCAGCACCGCGCGCAGCAGGCGGAAGGAAAGATAGCGGAACATCACGTCCTCAGGCGACCAGCCGCCGGGTGGCGGCGAGGTGACAGGCGACCAGCCGGCCGTCCACCAGCGGTCGCAGGGCGGGGGATTCGGCGCGGCACTGGGCGGTGGCCAGCGGGCAGCGCGGGTGGAAGGCACAGCCGGAGGGACGGTCGGCCGGATTGGGCGGGTCGCCCTTCAGCACGATGCGCTCGATGCGCCGCGGCCCCACGCTCGGCACCGCCGAGACCAGGGCCCGCGAATAGGGGTGCGCCGGCTCGGCGAAAATCTCGTCGGGGTCGCCCTGCTCGACCACCCGGCCGAGATACATCACCGCCACCTCGTGGCTGACCTGGCGCACCACCTTGAGATCATGGCTGATGAAGATCAGCGCGATGCCGCGCTCGGCCTGCAGATCGGCCAGCATGTTGACCACCTGCGCCTGGATGGAGACGTCGAGCGCGCTGATCGGCTCGTCGCAGACCAGCAGCGAGGGGTTGGTGGCGAGCGCACGCGCCAGCACGGCGCGCTGGCGCTGCCCGCCCGAAAGCTCGTGGGGATGGCGCCGCCCCAGCTCCGCGGGCAGGCCGACATCGGCGAGCAGGGCGGCCACCCGCGCCTCCCGCTCGGCACGGTTGCCGATGCCATGCACCACCAGCGGCTCGGCGATCTGGCGCGCGATCGGCAGGCGGCGGTCGAGGGCGCCGAGCGGGTCCTGGAACACCAGCTGCATCCGCGCCCGCTGGCGCCGCCAGGCGGCGGTGCCGGGCGCGGGCATGGGGGCACCGGCGAAGCGCACGCTCCCCGCGTCGGGCCGCTCCAGCCCCAGCGCCAGACGGCCGGTGGTGGACTTGCCGCAGCCGGATTCGCCGACGATGCCCAGCGTCCGCCCCGGCGCCACCGAAAGACTCACCCCGTCCACCGCGCGCACCGGGATGGGCGCGCCGAACAGGCCGCTGCGGCTGCTGTAGGTGCGGCTCACCCCGTCCAGCTCGAGCAGCTTGGTCATGCGGCGGCGGCGTCCGGCAGCGGCAGGCGCGCGCAGGCCGCATGATGGTCCTCGCCGACCGCCTCCAGCTCCGGCACGCCGGCGGCACAGGCCGCCGTGGCGAAGCCGCAGCGCGGCGCGAAGGCACAGCCCGCCGGCAGCCGGCCGGGCTCGGGCACCGATCCGGGGATCGCCACCAGCCGCCGGCGCGGCCCGCTCATGTCGGGCAGGGCCCCGAGCAGGCCGCAGGTGTAGGGGTGCTGCGGCTCGGCAAACAGCTCCGCCGCCGGGGCCATCTCGACCAGCCGGCCGGCATACATCACGCCCACGCGGGTGCAGAGGTCGGCCACCACCCCGAGGTCGTGGCTGATCAGCACCATGGCCATGCCGGCCTCGGCCTGGATCTCGCGCAGCAGGTCGAGGATCTGCGCCTGGATGGTGGCGTCGAGCGCAGTGGTGGGCTCGTCGGCGATCAGCAGGTCGGGCGCGCCGGCCAGCGCCATGGCGATCATCACCCGCTGGTTCTGCCCGCCCGACATCTCGTGCGGATAGGAGGCGAGCCGCCGCGCCGCGTCGGGGATGCCGACACGCTCGAACAGCCGCAGCGCCTCGGCGCGCGCCGCCGCCCCCTCCAGGCCGCGATGCAGCCGCAGCGCCTCCTCCACCTGCCATCCGAGGCGATGCACCGGGTTCAACGCGGTGGCCGGGTCCTGGAAGATCATGGCGATGCGCCCGCCGCGCACCGCGTCGAGCCGCGCGGGCGGGGCGCCCAGCAGCTCCTCGCCCTGCAGGCGCACGCTGCCCGAGACCCGCGCGGTGGGCCCGAGCAGGCCGAGGGCCGCCAGCCAGGTGATGGACTTGCCGCAGCCCGACTCGCCCACCAGCCCCACCGCCTCGCCCGGGGAAACGGCGAAATCGATCCCGCGCAGGGCCGGCACCCCCTCGAAGGAAACCCGCAGGTCGCGGATTTCCACCAGAGGCCGGTCCGGTCGCGACTCGCCCGCGACCCTCTCGCCCGCGGCCCTCTCGCTGGCGGACATGTCAGGCATTTCCGCTCTCCTCATGCCTTCCAGTTGTGTGCCCGGAAATCGAGGGCAAAGGAAGGTGCCACTTTCCAGCCGATGTCGCGACGGGTGGCCACGAAGGTCGCGTTCTGGTGCAGAACGGTATAGGCGGGGTCTTCCCTCTCGCAGATTTCCAGCATCCGCGCGAAGATCTTGTGGCGCAAGGCCCGGTCGGGCGAGGTCTCCATCTGCACGGAGAGGCGGTTCATCTCCTCGTTGGTCCACTCGCCGCGCTGCTGCTGCTCGCCGTTGGGGCCGTGCTGGGCGACGATGGAGGAGATCGGGTCGCTGAAGGGCGCGCTGTTGGACCAGTCGCGGATGCCCCGCTCCGGACCGGTCGCGAAGACCTGCGCCCAGTTCTCCACCGAGGTGATCTGCACGTTGAGCCCGGCCTGGCGCCACATCTCCACCAGGATCTGCGCGGTGGGCACCTGGTTGATGTAGTAGTTGTTGAGCAGGCGGTAGGTGATGGGGTCGCCCTTGTAGCCGGCGGCCTTCACCAGCTCGCGGGCGCGGGCGAGGTCGAACTCCGGCACCGTCCAGCCCTTGACGAACATGTCGCCGTAGAATTCCCACTGCAGGCCGGCGGGCACGCGGGTGCGCCCGGCCCACAGGCTGTCGATGATCGCCTTGCGGTCGATGGCATGGGCCATCGCCAGCCGCACCCGCGGGTCGCGCAGCGGGGCATGGTGCTTGTCGAAGGCCGTGATGCGGTGGTTGGGCACCAGCGCGCTCTGCACCACGAAACCGGAATGGCTCTCGATGTCGGTGATCTGGTCGGGGGGGATGTCGCAGGCGAACTGGAACTGCCCGGAAAGCAGGCCGTTGATGCGGCTCGCCACCTCCGGCACCTCGACGAAGCGCAGGGTGCGGATCGGCGGCCGGCCGCCCCAGTAGTCGTCGAAGGCCTCGAAGGTCAGCGATTCGTCGGGCTTGTACTCGACGATGCGATAGGGCCCGGTGCCCACCGGCTTGCGGGCGAAGTCCAGCCAGTTCTTCGCCTCATGGAAGGCCCGGGCGGAGACGATGTCGGACCCGCGGGCGGAGGCGCGCCCCTCGATGGTCACATCCGGCGTGGCGTTGACGAAGCGCACCGTGTAGCGGTCCACCGCCTCCACGCGGTCGAGCCCCGGCCACAGGCGGCGGGCGACGGGGGGGATCTCGGGCGGCAGGTCGCGCCCGCCCCCGGAGGCGACGACGTGGCTGTTGTCGAGCGGCAGGGTCTTGCCGTCCACCACCGGGCGGGTGGTGCCGAACATGCGCTCGGGGCTGAAGGAGGCCACCACGTCCTCGGCGGTGAATTCGTCGCCGTTGTGCATGCGCACGCCGTGGCGGAGCGAGAACTCCACCTGTTTGTCGTCGATGCGGCGCCACTCGGTGGCCAGGCCGGGCACCGGCTCCAGCTTGCTCTGGTAGTTCATGTCGATCAGCCGCTCGGTGTAGAGCGTGGCGAGCCGGGTGCCGACGTTGGACTGCTCGCGCAGGCAGTCGAGCGTGTTGGAGGTGGAGAGCGTCTGCACCGCGACGGTGACGGTGGGGCGCTGGTCACCGGCGGCAATGGCAAAGCGCGGCAGGACACCGGACGCGGCGAGGCCGCCGGCCAGGCCAAGGGCGGCCCGCCGCGTCACGTTCGGAGAGGTCGGGTTCGGGGGGCACTGCTTCATGGGGGGAACTCCTGCGCTGGGGCAGCGCAGGGCTAACGCCGTTTGGTTCCGCCGCAATGACAGTGCCAAGTCACTGTCGTGACAGCCGCCGGAGTCGGGACCGCTCCCGCCGCGCGCCCGGATTTAAGGTTGCCAATGCCCGGGAAGGATCGATAGGCTGAACCGGTGTCAATGTACGGCCCGGACGGGTATCCGGAAAAGCCGCACGAAAGGAGGGCGGACGTTCAATTCCGGGGATCGTGCGGGTCCTTTCCGGCCCGACCTCTCGGCTCCATGCATCAAGACATGGGGGCCTCAATAAATTATTCCTGTGGAGGAACCATGAAGAAGGCACTGGTTGCCGCGCTGGCCTTAACTTCTTCGTTTTGCCTGGCAGCGGGCGCGTCGGCGCAGACCAAGGAACTCCGAGTTCTGGTGGCCAATCATCCCTATGGGGATCTGCTGAAATCCGCCATTCCCGAGTTCGAGAAGGCCACCGGCATCAAGGTGAATGTCGAAAGCCTGCAGGAAGGGCAGCTGACGACGAAACTGACCACCGAATTCGCGACCAAGTCGTCCTCGGTCGACGTCTTCATGACCCGCCCTCTCCAGGAGGGAAAGATGTTCGCCAAGAACGGCTGGTACGCGCCGCTCTCGGCCTATGATTTCGCCGATTATCCCAAGAACATCCAGGGCGTGACGACCTTCAACGGCAAACCCTACATCGTGCCGCTGGTGACCGAGTGGCAGGTTCTCTACTACCGCAAGGATCTGTTCCAGAAGGCCGGTCTGTCCGTGCCGAAGACCCTGGCGGAGCTGGAAACGACGGCCCAGAAGCTCAATTCCGACGCCGTGGCCGGCATCGCCTCGCGCGGCAAGGGCGGCGCGGGGGTCACCCAGCTGTCCAGCTACGTTTACAACTACGGCGGCCTGTTCCTCGACAAGGGCAAGGCGGTGTTCGATACCAAGCCCGCCCTCGACGGCATCCGCTACTACGGCAAGCTGCTCGGCAACTACGGCCCCAGGGGCGTGACGTCGATGTCGTGGGAAAACATCATGCCGCTCTTCCAGGCCGGCAAGGTGGCGATGTGGACGGACGCCTCGGTGTTCTATGGCCAGATCGTCGATCCGGCCAAGACGAGCGTGCCCGCCGCGGACGTCGGGATCGCCAATTTCCCGGCCGGGCCCAAGATGAGCACCCCCTTCATCGTGGTCTCCTGGGGCATCGCCATCGCCAACCAGTCCAAGCACAAGGACCTGGCGATGCAGTTCCTCAACTGGGCAACCAGCAAGGATCTCGCGATCAAGGGAATGCTCGCCAACATCACCATGGCCCGCTCCTCCGTGTGGGAGGACAAGGCGGTCCTGGCCTCGGTCAATCCCGGGCTCGTCTCCACGCGGGCCTATGCCGCCCAGCACGGCAACCCTCTGGACCGCCCGTACATGAGCGCGGTCGGCGAGGCTCGCGACCTGATCGGCGAGGTGATGATCGAATCGATCAACACCAAGGGCCAGTCGGCCAATCTCGAAAAGATGGCCAAGACCAACGCCGCCAAGGTTGACGACCTGCTGAAGGACAGCGGCGAGTACGGCAAGTAGCGAGAAGCGGCCCGGACAGGAAGCCCCCGCTTCCCGTCCGGGCCGTGCCTGAGGGGGGTGTCGTTTACACATCTCCCCGCCCCCGCGACAAGGGCCGCGGGCCGATGGCGGGGTCTGCGTGGAAAAAAA
>CALNAL010000019.1 GCA_937874445.1 uncultured Acetobacteraceae bacterium
AGGCGGCACTGCGCCTCCTGGGGCGTCGGCTGGAGATCACGGCTGTCGCCGCGTAAGAGGATTCGAGGGGTCATAGGACGAGCTCCATCTGGCCGGTCTGGCGGGTGCGTTCGCTCTCAAGCCACGGCCAGCCGGCCTTGCGGGCGCAGGTCTCGCACCAGCAGAGCATCGGCTGCCCGCGCTTGACCACGATCGCCCCCACCGTCACGACGTTCTCGGCGCCAGGGGAACCCACGAAGAAATCTGGAGATCCACAGATGTCGCACTTGAGCGTCATGCCGCGGCTTCCTTGCGTTTGCGGCGGAGGAACTGCATCCAGGCCCAACCCGGCTTGTATCCGAACTGGCGGGCGAGGAGCTGGAAGTCCTCCAGGGTCTCGCAGGCGGCGGCAGCCCGGCCGATGGTGGCCAGCTTGCGACGGGCGACATCCTCCTTCTTGAGTTCGACCAGCTCGCCCGGGGCGGCGGCGCGCGGCAGCTCGCGGCGAAGTTCGGCGGCGAACACATGCCCGCACTCCGGGCATTTCGGCGCCGGGGCGAAGCAGGCGTAGCAGGCCGGGCACTGCCGGACCGGCCGGGCCTGCTTGTGCAGCTTGCGCCCTTCCAGCGACCATTCGCGGGCAGCGTCTGGCATGCCGTGGCGCATCACGTTGCCCACGTGGTCGAGAATGACGGCGTGCGAGCCGTCGGCCTTCAGGCGGAGCACGCGGCCAACCTGCTGGAGGTAGACGATCAGCGACTGCGTGGGGCGCAACAGCAGCGCGCCGGCAACGGCGGGGATGTCGGTTCCCTCGGAAACGACGTCGCAGGAGGTGAGCACCTGCAGGTCGCCGTTGCCGATGCCGCGGATGCGCCGCTTGCGCTCGTCCTTCGCCATCGATCCATCAACCGAGGCGGCGCGCCAGCCGGCTTCACGGAACTGCGCGGCCACGGCCTCGGCATGCTCGACCGAGACGCAGAAGGCGATCGCCGGCTTGCCGGCGAGGTGCCGGGCGTAGTGCTGGACCGCGTCTCCGGTGACGGAACGGGTGTTCATTGCCTCGGCAAGTTGGTCCTGGGCGTAGTCGCCGGCACGCGAGGCGACGCCGTTGAGGTTGACCACCTGGGGCGGGCAGAAATAGCGGTATGCGCTGAGATAGCCCCGGGCGATGAGCTCGCCCATCGTCGGGCCCTCGATCAGCACGTCGAAGAGATCCCCGAGGCCGCGCCCGTCGGTGCGCGCAGGCGTCGCGGTGACGCCGAGGATGCGCGCTCCCGGCCAGGCATCCACCACGGTCCGGTAGCTGCCGGCCGTGCCGTGGTGGGCCTCGTCGATCACCAGCAGCTTGGGCGCCGGATAGCGCCCAGTGCGGCGGGCCAGCGACTGCACCATCGCCACCTGCGCGAGCGCGGGCGATTCCGGGTAGCCAGGCGCCACGTAGCCATAGCGGACGTTCCACTTCTCCAGCGCGTGGCCGATCTGGTCGATGATCTCGATGCGATGCGCCATGAAGTAGGCGCGGTTGCCGAGCTCGGTGGCGCCCGCACCAATCCGGCTGAAGATCACGGTCTTGCCAGAGCCCGTCGGCGCCACCGCAAGCACGCGCCGGGAGCGCCGGAACGCGTAGCGGATGGCGTCGACAAGCTGGCTCTGGTAGGGGCGCAGGATCAGCATCAGTTGAACAGGTGATCGGCGCTGTTGTTGTCGTCGGCCCCGGAATGCTGCACTCCGGTCGCCTCGTCGATCGGCAACGGCGCCTGGTCGGGAATGACCTCGGCCGGCGCGCGCTCGCCCTCGAACTCGTCGGGGTTGGCCACGACGATCATCACCACCGAGCCCTGCGCGTCGACGAGCTGGTGGCGCAGCGGATCGTGCTTGGCGAGCGTGAAGACGGCCTTGATCCCGTCCTTCACAGTGACGCTGTCGAGGGTGGCCTGGATGGTCTGCATGCCGGCGGCAGCGATGATCTGCACGGCCTTCTCGACGGAGGCGTGTACCGCCTCCTCGACCTTGGCGATGGTCTCACGCTGCTCGGTCTCGCTGCGCTTGTTCCACGGGCGCTTGTCCTGCTCGTAACGCAGGCGATCGAGGATGAAGTCGCGGATGTCGCCGGTCAGGGTCTTCGCCGCGACGCCGGCGGCAGCCTGCGTGTTCGGCTTGGGAAATGCCTTCCCACTGTCCGGGGCCACGGCCTTCATCTGCTCACCCAGGTGGTCTGCGACTTCCTGGCCGATGTCAGATTGCTCGGCATCTCCGTTCAGATGCTGGCGCGCAGCATCGAGATGGTCGAGTGCGGTACCGTTCTTCTTGGTTCTGCTCATGATGTCCTCATCCAGTTGACGCAAAGTCCGGCGCGGCCTCAGCCAGCGCCTCCGAGATTGACGGCGGGCAGCGGTTCGACCGGCCCGCGCGGGGCGATGATCCGGAACGGGGGGAGGCCGAGATCGGCACGGCACTGGTTGAGCCGCGCCAGCCAGGCGCTGACCCGCAGGCCAGCCTTCGGCGGCACGCCGTTGCGGCGCCCCCACGTCTTGGCGGTGTTCAGATCGACCTCTGCGACGCCGAGGTGCTGATCCTCCTCCCGCAGCTGCTGTTCAGCGACGCTCGGGCTGCCGTCACGGGTGGCAGGAAGGCGAGGCGCGCCTTTTCCGGGCGGCCGGTGCAGGAACAGTAGCGCCGCGTGATAGCGCAGCTCCCTCTCCGTCCCACGCCAGCCTGGCAGGGCGATCACCTCGGCGAGGATCTCAGGAACGGGACGGGGCGTGCCCCAGTCGCGCAAAAGAATTGCCTGCTGATCCACCGTGAGGTGGCGGGACGCTGTGGCAACCGCATCCGTCGCCGGCTTGGCTGCTGTACCGGCGGCGGGGAGGCCGGCGGCCTCCTGAGCGGGGTGCTCTGGCGTCGGACCATCCGGCACCCCAGGCAGTTCCCCAGGTTGCACACACGCTATGAGGTCCTCCGGCACGGACGGTTTGCCGGAGGCTTGGGGGCCACCAACCTGTGAGCCCCCGCGCGGCCTTGCGGTGGCAACACTCGCCGCCGTCCCCGCGCTGGTATTCTGCTTTTCGATCCCGATGCGATCGGCGAACGCCTGGGCGAGCGTCTCCAGTCCGATCGTGATGATGAGCTGGCCATTGCGGATCAGCGCCTCGAGCGGGGCTTCCCCGGCGTGCCCCCTGCTGGAACGGGCGGCTTCCGCCCGCGCGCACTTCGCATAGTCGGCCCAGCTCCACCCCTTGCTCATGGCCGCTTCCCCGTGCCGCGGACGGCAGAGTCCCGCCGCAGCGTCGCGACCTTGATGCGGGCCTCGTTCAGTCGTTCGGTCAGATGCCGCAACGCGGCACGCAGCTCGACGTTCTCGGCACGCAGCCTGGCGATCGTCTCGGCGGGAACGCCCCAGACAAGGCGCGGGAAAATCATGATTCCAGCTGCGCCTTTCGCTCGGCCACCAGGGCATTGATCTCGTCGTGCAGCGCATCGCAGGCGGCCATGGCGGCGATCAGCTCGCGGGCACGAGGCTCGCGGCGGGCCTGCCACCAGCCTTCCAGGGTGCGGTCGGGAACGCCGATTGCGCGCGCGGCCCGCTTGATCGCAGAATGACCTCTCCAATGGCGCCGCAGGGCATTGGAGATTCTCGAATTCACGTCAATTGACGTGATCGTAGCTGTTGAAACGCTCATCTCGCCTCTCCTACGTTGTCGGCGGAGAGATGATGCAGACAGGAAGCAGAAAGAACGCGGCGGCCCTGGTGGTACAGGACCGCCGCAAGTTTACGGGAGGAAACAGCGCGCATGACCCGGCGCGCCATCGGGAGGAAGTGCGCAGGGCGCCCCGACGAGCGGATGCTGGTTCTCCATCCCCCGCCTGCCAGCCGCCCCGCGCCGGCGCCCACCTCGGAGGTCGGGTCCACGGGCGCCGATCTGGTCATTTCGAGGCCCCATCCAGGGCGGACGCCGTGACAGCCTCCGCCCTGGGGCCTACCGTTGGTAGCCGCGACACAACCAACGGAGGAAGCAATGACCCCCGAAGAGCGGATTGCGCGCTGCGAAGAACGATCCCTGATGGCGATGAAGGCGGCCACGCAGGCCACGAAAGACGTGGTCGAATTGCAGCGACGCGTCACGCATCTGCAGAGCATCGTGGTGGCGCTGTGCGTCGCATCCGACGTCCCCCCCGACCGATGCGAGGCATGGTGGGATGCGCTGAAGGATGATGACGCTGCACGCGCAGATGCGGCGACCGAGAGCATCATCAGCGCCCTCCGGCTTCTGCACGATCGGCCGGCCGGGTCAGGATAGCCACTACCCGCTCCTTCGCTCGCCGGTCGCTTTCCCTGGCGGCCTGCAAAGAAGCTGTCGCGGCTTCGTACTCGCACAGAGCCTGGGGCCAGGGATCCGTGCGGGGATCCTCTGGCATGGCGAGCATGTCGCTCATGGCAATCATGCTGACCGCTCCTGCTCCGGCGCGGCCGGGGAGGAATCGGCTGACGGCATAAAGAAATCGTTTGGTTGCACCGCGCCTTCAGTTGCCCTGACGATGCGAAGCATCACATCGCGATGCGGCACACGCTCTCCGGCGAGATACCGATAGAGGGCCGTGGTGCTGACCTTGATCCGGCTCGCGAAGGTTTCTCGGCTTTGGCCGGCCTGCCGAAGGTATGCGCGCAATTCCATACCAAATCTTCACCATATTGGTGAATTTTGGTCAAGTGTATTTTCACCGTTCTGGCGCTTCTGCCTTGCACCGTTTTGGTGAAAATCACGGTATGGGGAATAATCTCAGACGGTTACGCGACGCAACAGGAATGACACTTGAGGAACTGGCAGCACATGCCAACACTTCTCCTCAGCAAATTTCCCGACTGGAGAAGGGGCAGCGGCAGCTCACTCCCAAATGGATGAAGCGGCTCGCTCCTCCACTCGGAGTACCGGGAACGGCTCTACTTGATGATTCCCTCTCTGCGGTACCGGCGCTCGATGATGCGACGAATGTCGCGAAAACCCCGAGCGAGATTGAGCTCCTCCAGCTCTATCGCGGGCTCATCCCCCGCGACAAACGCTTGGCTCTCCGTTTTTTGCGGAATGGATTCCAAGCCGTTGAACGGAAATCGGATAACGTTCGGCGGAAACAAACGGCGAAGACGTGACACGATCATCATCCCGATGCAAGAACGTGAACAAATCAGGAACATTGCGCGATAGGGTTAAGGAGTCAAGCGGGAGGATGGGAAGGTGATCCACGCAAGAGAACTGTACCGCGCCTCATGGGTTGCCTTGCTCATCGCGGTGTTGGTGCCTCCCTTTGGAGGCGAACGTGCGATCGCTCAAACGCTCCCCGGCATCACCACCGTGCCGGGGTCTGCCGGCAAGCCCGACAGGATCGTCGTGGACAAACTCCACTCGCCTGGCCCCGATGGCAAATGCGCCAGTGGCATCGTCCCTGACGTAATAGACGATGATGAATCCGGCAATTCATCCTCCGAGGGCGTGGAATATTGCCCCACACCGCAAGAACGGAAACAGACGCATCTAGATCAGCAGCGCCGGACAGAAGCTGATTACGGCAAGCCCCAGACGGTTGCTCATTTCATCGCCGGCCATGTGCAGGAGGGGAAGCATGTCGCCGTCATCGGGCTGATCCATTGCACCGCCAACCAGTGCTTTTTACATGATTCCCAGCATCCGTTATCTATTCTCGTCCCGCTGGACATGGATTCTCTTTCCGACCAGGACACGGAACGCGCGCTCAAATGCGCAATCACCGATGCTGGCCGCTGCTCGGTGACGGTCCGAGGTTCGGTTGAACAGACCAGAAATCCCAACGTCCCATTGCTCGACCCGCTTCTGGTCGAATGGGCCAACCATCAGGCCGCCTCCTAACCTCGCCATCTTCTCAAACATCTGCCTCGCCCCGGCGCCTTTGGCCCGGGGCTTTCTGTGTTCATTACCCCCGCGTCATCTCAGGTTTTGCCGGATTGGCGAACAATATCACCATAACGGTGAGTTTTCCCGTTGACATGATTTCACCGTTTTGGTGAAATGTCTCCATCAGCTCGGAGGCACCCCATGACCCCTATCGAAAAACTCGTCGAATACCGCCGGCTGCGCGCTCTTGCAGTTGGCCGTCGGCGGCAGGTGACTGACGTCATTGGCTTCCGTCGCAAAGGGCTCGGCGACGAAGCGTTTGAAGCTGCAGTAGAGCTTTACGTCCGCGCACGAGACGCTGCCATCTCCGCACGCCACGCTGCTCTTGGAGCGGCGTCATGAACTCCACCGAAATCGCCCGCGACGCGGCCCGCCTTGAGGCCCTGCTGACCGAGGCCCGCGACGTCGCAGATCGCCTATCCGACCGGGCGCACGGCGTCGAGGCGGACGTCTACAGCGACACGCTGGGCTGCCTCGACGATGCCGCCAGCACGCTCCACACGCTGCCGGGCGCACAGGAGCAGGACCGGGGCGACGCGGCATTCGACGCCGCCTGCCAGCGCGCCGACGCCCGCGACAAGCTGGCCCGCGAATATGCGGCGGAGGCCTGAAAAATGGCATCCTCGTATTGGCGTCTCGTCTTCCCGGACCGGTCACTCAATTCCGCCGACTGGCAGGCGACAAGCCTGGTCAACCAGTCCCACACCATCGCCGGAGCCCAGGCGAACAACCCGGCCGTCTCCAAAAGCCTCGCCTCCATCTCCGAAGAACTGAAAGCCATCGCCGCGCGCCTGACCATCCTGGACACTGAGGAGATCGACTTCATGGAGCGCGCCGTCCGGCATGGTCTCGTCGATGCCGACGACAAGTTGCTGCCCGGTGCGGTCGAGCTGCTCGCCGGCACCAGGAGGGCGGCATGAATCCCTCCGACATCATCCGCGAGGTGCGCCTCGCCTTGCTCGCCGACGGAATGACCGCTCGGGCCGACCGTCTCTCCACCGCCGAAATGATGACGCGCCGCCTGGAGCGGTTCGCCGACGAGGTGGCGGCCGAAGCCCAGGATGAGGAGTTGGCGCGCGCCTCGGCCGTGGAATGCGGCGCCGTCATCGATCTGCGCAGTGCAACACCACTCAGGAGAATGGCGTGATGTCTCTTATCCCCATGCCGGCGAGCCGCGCGGAGTGGCTCGCCCTGCGCCGCCAGCGCATCGGCGCCTCCGAGGTCGGCGCCCTCTTCGGCGTGCAAGCCCCCTTCCAGCAGAGCGCGTTTGCTCTGCACCACATCAAGGCCGGCGCCGCTGAGGAACCCGACATCTCCGGCCCTCGCCTTACCTGGGGGCTCAAGCTCGAGGAGGTGATCGCCACCGCGGCCGCCGAGGAGAAGGGCTGGACGGTGCGCCGCGGACGCTATGCCGTCTGCGACACCTGCCGCCTGGGTGCCTCGCTCGACTTCGAGATCGAGGCCGACCCCACCGGCAAGAACTTCGGCCCCGGCGTGATGGAGACGAAGAATGTCGATTGGCTCCAGCACCGCCGCGCCTGGACCGAAGGCGAACCGCCGCCGCACATCCTGATGCAGCTACAGGCCCAGCTGATGGCCTCCGGCTATACCTGGGGCGTGGTGGCCGGCCTGGTTGGTGGCAACGACCTGCAGATCTACCCCTATACCGCGATGCCGGCGCTGCATGCCGAGATCAAGGAGCGCGTGGACGAGTTCTGGCGCCGCGTCGCCGAGAACGATCCGCCGCCGGTGGACGGCAGCGAGAGCGCCTCGCGCGTCTTGGCAACCCTCTACGCCGAGCCGGTCGATGATGTCATCGATCTTTCCGAGTCCAACGAGTGGCCCGAGGCGGTGGCAGCCTTCATCGCAGCGACCACAGCCAAGAAGCAAGCCCAGGAAGACTATGCGGATTCCAAGAATCGCGTGATCTCCCTGATGGGCGCCCACAAGCGCGCCTACGGCAGCGGCTACAGCGTGTCCACCGCCATTACTCCGGCCAAGCCGGACCGGCCTGCTGCCCCCGGCGAGATCATCAAGGGGCGCGCCGAGACGCGTCGCTACACCGCGAAGGCCCAGGAGAGTGCGGCGTGATCCTATTTTTCGACACAGAGACGACGGGGCTCCCAGACTACAGGGCGCCATCAGACGCCCCCCAGCAGCCCCACCTCGCGCAGATTGCACTGCTGCTGCAGGACGAAGGCGGCAACGATCGCGGCGTGGTCTCCATGGTGATCCGCCCTGACGGCTGGACGATCCCGGACGACGTTGCCGCCATCCATGGCATTACCCAAGCGCGCGCCTTGGCCGAGGGTATCCCGGAATCATTAGCCGCCCTCCTGTACAAGACCTATGTCGAGCAATGTTCCATCCGTGTCGCCCACAATGAGTCCTTCGATCGCCGCATCATGCGCATCGCGATGCTGCGGAGCGGTGTGACACGGGAGGAGATCGAAGCGCTCGAAAAGCGCCCACACTTCTGCACCTGCCTTGCGGCAACGCCAATTGTCGATCTGCCACCTACCGAGAAAATGCGTGCCGCCGGCTTCAAAAAACCGAAGGCTCCCAAGTTGGAGGAGTGCATCAAGCACTTCTTCGGCGAGGGGCTCTCCGGCGCACACGATGCGCTAGTCGATGTTCGGGCCTGCGCCCGCGTCTACTTCTACCTTCAGAGCCTGAAGGGAGGACTTGCAGCATGAGCGAAGCCACCATGAGCACCGCCCTCGCTCTCATCCCCGCATCGGCGCTGCCCACCATCTTGGCCGCGGACGAAAATGATCTCCTCGGCAAGCTACGCGCCCGCATTGCTGCTCATCATCCAGATGTCTCGACGCCGAAGGGAAGAGACGAGATCCGCAGCCTGGCCGCCGACGTTGCCAACAGCAAGATGAACCTGATCCGGCTTGGCAAGAAGCTCACCGAGGGCTGGCGGAAATCGACGGCCGCGGTCAACGCGGAGTGCCGCCTGCTCGAGGAGTGCATGGACTCCCTCAAGGCCCAGGTCCGGCAGCCGCTGACTGATTTTGAAAATCTGGAGAAGGAGCGGGTACGTGCGCACGAGGACGCCCTCGCGGCCATAGGAAATCTGTTCGCCGAGATGCCGGACGACGCTGCGCCGGCCGATATCGAGGCCCGCATCGCGCAGATCGATCCTCTGTACGCCAGAAACTGGCAAGAGTTTGCTCCTCGTGCGGCGCAGGAACGCAAGATCACGCTCTGCGCACTCAACGGCGCGCTGGTGGCGGCGCAAAAGCGGGAAGCCGATGCCGCGGAGGCCGCGCAACGAGCGGCGGAAGAGGCTGAGCGCCGGCGCCAAGAGGAAGAGCGGCTTCGGAATGAGCGCGAAGCCAAGATCGCGGCCGAGGCGGCCGAGCGAGCCCGTCAGGGAGCCGAGGAGAAGGCTGCCCGCCAGCGCGCGGAAGCGGAACGGCAGCAGCAGGCAGAGCGGGAAGCGATCGCGCGTCGGGAACGCGAGGCTGCGGACGCCATCGAGCGCGCCAACCGCGAGAAGGCAGAGGCGATCGCCCGCGCCGAGCGCGAAGCGGCCGAGGCGGAGCAGCGACGCCAGCGCGAAATGCAGGAAGCCGAAGCGAGGGCCCAGCGCGAGAAGGCTGCGGCGGTCGAGGCCGAACGTCAGCGTCAGAAGGATGCCGCCGAAGCGGACCGCCTGGAAGCCGAGCGTCGTGCCGCCAACAAGGCACACCGGGCAAGGGTCAATACCGAGGCGATGAATGCCCTGGTTGCCGCCGGCCTCAATGACAAGGCCGCGCGCACCGCTGTCATCGCCATTGCCCGCGGCAATGTGCCGCACGTCACGATTTCGTATTGAGGGCGCACGTCATGATCTTTCATCTTGAGGAGTGGCACGAGGGGCATTGGCGGCGCGTTGAGGGTGCCTTTGGGAATGCCATCTTCGTCATGGTGGAATGCGACCGTGATGGCCAATGCATCCCGCGCCGTATCGTTGACGAAGACGGTACCCTCATCGCTTCAGGCCGCTGGTGTGCCCGCGACACGCCAGTCAATGACATCAAGCCGTTCTCGATCGTCATGTCCCTGGACAAACCCGGCCCCTGCGAGCGCGACGGCCTGCCTTACTACCGCCACCCCTCCCAGGAAGCCGCAACCACTGAGGCTAGGCGTCTCTCGCAGGCCTGCGGTGGTGGTCGGTTCGGCGTGTTGGAACTCGTCCATGTCTCCGGATGGATCGACATGGATCTGGACAAGGAGATTCCCTTCTGATGAGCGGATCACAGTACGCCGAGCACAACGGCCAGTCGGGCATGATCGTCCACCAGGCCACGTCCCCCCAGCGCGTCGGCCAGGCCACGATGGTCGAGCAGGCCCGCGCCATCGCCGAGGTCCGCGCCGCGGTCATGATCGCCCGCGAGAACCCGCGCGATCGCTCCGCCGCCATCACTGAGATGCGCGAGGTCTGCGCCATCCAGGGGCTCGCCGAGCGGGCATTCTTCCGCGTCCGGCGCGGCGGCGAGATGGTCAACGGCGAGTCCATCCATCTCGCGCGCGAACTGGCCCGCTGCTGGGGCAACATCACCTACGGCGTCAAGGAGATGTCGCGCGACGACATGCTCGGCCAGTCTGAGCTACTCGCCTTCGCATGGGACCTGGAAACGAACGACCGCAGCGAGGTCGTTTTCATCGTGCCACATGTCCGCGGCAACGGCGAGAAACGCCGCGTGCTGACCGGTACGCAGGAGATCTATGAGAACAACGCCAGCTTTGCCGGGCGCCGTCTGCGCGAGACGATCTTCGCGGTGCTTCCGGTCTGGTTCAAGGCGGAGGCCTCCGACATCTGCCACCGGACCCTGGAGAGCGGTGGCGGCAAGCCTCTGGTGCAGTGTATCGCCGATCTGCGCACCGCCTTCGAGGCAATGGGCGTCACGGCCACGATGCTGGAGAAGAAGCGCGGACGCAAGATGGACGATTTCACGCCCGAGGACGTGGCCGCCCTGCGCGTCGTCTATGGTTCGCTCAAGCGCGAGGAGGTGACGGTCGCCGAGGAATTCCCATCGGCGGAGATTCCCCCCACGAAGCCTACCGGCGGAAAGCTGGCGGTGATTGAGAAGGCCGCGAAGGAGGAGCATGCCGCTCCCGCGTCGCCCCCGCCGCCCACCCGGCAGGCGACGGCTCCCGCTGCGGCGGGGATGTCGGCGGACTGCACCTGGCTGCTCGAGAACATCCGAAGGACGAAACCCTCGGAAGTCGCTCTGCTGATGAAGACAAAGGCGGTCACCAAGATGTTGGCCGGGCTTTCCTCGGACGAGCTGGCGGTGGTGGAAGCCGAGGCATCCGAGCGCAGTCACCCCACGGCTGCCACCTCGCCGGTCGACGATGATGGCTTCCCCACCGATGTGATGCCGGGGTGAGCCATGCAGATCCCCATCCCGCCAGCCTGGCCGTACGCACCGATCCTCTACGCTCTGGGCCTGGCTCTGGCTGCGCTGATCCTGTTGACCGACGCCTGGGACGCCGCGCGCCCGTCTGACTGCGGCGAGGCGCCAGCCTCCGGGATAGAGCGCCTGTTCGGGCTGCTGGTACGCCTCGGGGCCTGCTGCGCGGTTGTCGTCGCGCTACGGGCCACCGAGCCCGCGCAGGTCGTCGCGGCGCTGGTCTGGGGGATGCCGTGGTGAAGCCCGATTCCCCCATGCACGAGCAGCTTACCGATACAGCTGTGCTTGACCTGCCGCTACCCGGCGATGTGCGCATTGGCAGCATGACCTTCCGCAAGGGAGTTCCTCTGCGGATCCTTGTTGTCGCCGCAACCAGGTGGAAGGAGCTGGTCGATAACCACTTCGGTCCCATGGTGCTGCCGACGGCTGCACAGGCAGTGCGGGGCATTCCCGCGATGCTCGCCACCGACGGCAAGATGATCGAGGCGCTCGAGGATGCGCGCCGCTTCGTGCAGGCCGAGCTCGGCGTTCGGCTCGAAAGCTATTGCCTGAAAGGTCCTGATGGGACGCCGGACATCTCGACGCTGAGCGATGAGGACGGCGGCGCTTCGCTCGTCGCTGCGGCGCAGCAAGCGCTCGCCAAGATCGAGGCTGCCCTGAATGGCGTGGCCTCTGAGCAGGGAGGTCCCAGCACATCATGACCGCAGCCGTTGCCTATCCTCTCGCATGGCCGGCTGGGTGGCCGCGTACTCCAGCTCCGCGGCGCGAGCGCTGGCCATCTTCCCAGATCACCATCACAGGTGCTCTGCGCGAATGTCAGGAAGAGCTGCGCCGCCTCGGCGTCACGGCTGTGGTGCTATCCAGCAACGTCACCTTGGGGGCTGAACATCCAGCCGACCCCGGCGTTGTCGCCTATGGCCGGCTGCGCGAGCGTAGCATCGCCATCCCTTGCGACCGCTGGAATAGCGTCTCCGGAAACCTGCGGGCCATCGCGAAGACCATCGAGGCGATGCGCGGGATGGAACGGTGGGGGGCACGGCACATGATCGACGCCATGTTCTCCGGTCTCCCGGCGCTGGCTGCCCCGGGCGCGCGCGGTTGGCGCGAGGTGCTCGGCATCCCGGCCAGCGCCGAGGCGACGCGCGATCTGATTGAGAAGAGGCGCCGCGAGCTCGCCAAGATCAACCACCCTGACCGAGGTGGAGACCCCGCCCGGATGTCCGAGATCAACGCCGCCGCCGAAGTCGCCCTTCGGGAGATCACGCCGGAGGGGAGCGCAGGCCATGAGTGACGTCAGCGAACGCGCCTTATTTCTCACCCTCAATGCGTTGGCTCCGATCTCCGAGATCGGGCGCCAGCCGCACGAGATCGCCCTTGGGGTGCAGGGCTATTCCCTGATCTCTGTCCGGCACGCACTCCGAGAATTATGCCGGCGTGGGCTGGTCCGTTTCGATGGACCGGATTGCCGGCGCCTCTACTCGATCACGGACGCAGGGCGCGAATGGTTGGCGACACAAGAGCCGCAGGGCGGTGCATCATGAGCGACGGAACCCGCATCGCCTGGACGGACGCGACATGGAACCCGATCACCGGATGCAGCCCCGTCTCTCCGGCCTGCACGAACTGCTATGCCGCCCGCTTGGCTGGCACACGCCTGCGTCACCACCCAAGCCGAGCCGGTCTGACGCGCAATACCAAGGCCGGACCGGTCTGGACTGGCGAGGTGCGGTTCAATGAGGAGTGGCTGACGCAGCCGCTTCTCTGGAAACGCCCGCGCCGCATCTTCGTTTGCGCGCACTCTGACCTTTTCCACGAGGCCGTGCCTGACGAGTGGATCGACCGCGTGTTCGCTGTCATGGGCGAGGCGCGGCAGCACGTCTTCCAGATCTTGACCAAGCGCCCCGAGCGGATGCGGGACTACCTCTCAGCCCCCGGCATGGCGAGCCGAGTGCAAGCAGCCTTTCTTGAGACAATTCAGCCGAACGACGCCCGAGATTTCAATGAGACTTGGCCCCTCCCGAACGTCTGGATCGGCGTGACGGCGGAGGACCAGCGCCGCGCCGACGAACGCATCCCCCTGCTGCTGGGCACGTCGGCCGCCAAGCGCTTCGTCAGCATCGAGCCGATGCTGGGGGGACTAGATATCGCGTGGGCACTCTCGCCTAGTCCACTCGATATCGCCGCAGGAATCCTTGCACGGGGGAGCTTCGCTCCGGGCCTCGAATCACTGCGGCATCTCGACTGGGTGATCTGCGGCGGCGAGAGCGGCCCGGACGCGCGGCCGATGCATCCCGACTGGGTGCGTAGCCTGCGCGACCAGTGCCAGGCCGCCGGTGTGCCGTTCTTCTTCAAGCAATGGGGAGAGTGGCTTGCTTACGGTGAGCAAGACGCGAGCGGTTCGCTCAACACCTGTACCCGTGGGGAGGAACCACACTTCTGGCACGAGTGGGGAGATGGGCTGAAAGGATTCTCGGTCCGCGTCGGCAAGCGCGCCGCCGGCCGGCTGCTCGACGGCCGCGAGTGGCTGGAGATGCCCAATGTCTGACCTAGTCCGCAAAGACAGCATCGAAGAGCTTTGCGGGCATCGAGCCCGCGCCCTTGAACTTTATGCCCTGGCCCTATCGACGCTGAAGGCGGCTCGGGAGGCGCACAGTCGTGCCTGCTCAATGTCGGTCATCACGACCGATTTCCTCCGCGACATGCGTTACACGGACTGCAAAGATCCCGAGGCCTTTGCCAAAGCGGCGCGGGTCTGCATCGATCGCGACATGTGGCGGTTCTTCATCACCGGGACGCCGCTCGGCTCGCTGATGGACGCTGAGGAGAAGCGGAAATTTGAAGACGCTCTGAGGGACACGCCACCAGAGGCAACCCCCGATACGGTGTTCGCGACGATGGCGCGGCTTGCTGGAGATGCCAACACGATTTTTCGGCGCGGCCTGGTCAATGCGTTCCGTCGCTTCTATTCGGACTTCAAGAGCCATGACGGGTTCAAGATCGGACGGCGGTTTATCATCCCCAACTTGGTCCAGCCGGCGTGGTGTGGCTTCAACCACTACCGAGAGTCCGAGGTACGCGACATTGACCGGTGCATGCACGTCCTCGACGGGAAACAGGAGCCCGAATACCAGCAGGGCATCTGTGCCGCGATGCGGACCGCCATGCACGATCACAAGATGGAGGCGGAAACGGAATACTGGCGCGTTCGCATGTTCGCGAACGGCAACGCGCACTTCTACCCGCTCCGCCCTGATCTGATCGAGAAGGCGAACCGCCTGATTGCGGAGCACTACGGGGCAGCGTTGGGAGCCGGCCACTCGGCCCGCCACGCCAGCCAAACAGAGGTGCGCGATGCCTGAGCGCTTCCCTACCCTCACTGTCTGGCAGCCATGGGCGACGCTGATCGCCGCCGGCGCCAAGCCGTTCGAGTTCCGTAGCTGGCCCGCGCCGGCTCGGCTGATCGGCAAGCGCATCGCCATCCATGCCGGTATGCACCGCATGTCGGTGCGCGAGCTCAAGGCACTCTGCTGGAAGTGCGAGCGCGACCACAAAGACACCGGCCTGCGCAACCAAGTAGCGCTGCCGATCCTCGAACACCTCATCCTGGCCCCGTCCGATGCGCCACTGGGCTCTGTGCTCTGCATCGCCACCCTGGGCCAGCCGATCCGCAACCGCGAACTCGCCGAAGCGCTGGGGCTCCCTCACGTCAACGACAGCGACCGCATCGAGCACAGCAACTGGGGATGGCCTCTGACCGACATCGAGGTGCTGTCCCCCTTCATCCCGGCTCGTGGCTTCCAGGGCTTCTGGACATGGACGCGAGCAGATGCCTGACCAGCCCGCCCTCTTCGAGTTGGACCACCCCGGCCTGCTGCCGATGTGGCTGCATATCCGTCTCTCCCACCAGGCCGAGCGCGTTCTGGACCGGAAGAAGAACAACTGGACGTGGTTACGCCTGACGGTCGTGTGCGACGCGGGCGGCGCCTGGTGGGCGGGCTACAGCTGGAACGGCGAGGTGATCGAGCCGCCCTACGGAGCCGGCGGCTGCGGCTCCAGCTCCGGTCTCGCCTACCAGGCCGACACCCGCGAGGCGGCCCTGTCGCTCGCCGCAGCCGCGTGCCGGAAGTCACTGCTGCAGGACGCCACCAAGCGCATCGCCGCCGGCCGCCAGCGGTACCGCCTGGTCGCGCTGGTAGAGCCGTTCATCCGGTCAGAGGGAAACGATGCCTGACACGTCCCGTCAGATCTGGTGCTGTTCCTGCCATCAGGACGTGCAGGCCGAACTGGTGACCGGGGCGGCCATCTACCCCCACCGCCGCGACCTGGCGCACAAGCCCATGTGGCGCTGCCCGGCCTGTGGCAGCTACATCGGATGCCACCCAGGAACCAAGAACCCGCTGGGCACGATCCCGAGCCCAGAGCTGCGCCGGGCCCGAATCTTGATCCACGACCTCATCGATCCGGTCTGGCGCGAGCGCCATCTAAGCCGGCGCGAGGTCTATGCCGCCATGAGCCAGCGCCTGGGGTGGACCTACCACACCGGCAACCTGCGCACGCTCGAGGAGGCCAGACAGGCCTACCGGGCAGCTCGCGAGATTGTCCGGGGAATCAGAGGAGGCGCCCGTGCCTAAGCATTGCGACGCCCCCATCGAACTTTATACCCTGGCTGAGGTGCTGGCGCGCCTGCGGGGCAGGATCGGTCGTACCAGCCTCCTTGCCCACCTGCGCGAGGTTCCCTCTTTCGCCGGGGGACCGACAGGACGCAAGATCGGCCGGAAATGGTTATTCACCCCGGCGGACCTCGCGCGCCTGGTGGAGAGTCTGGAATGTCCTTGCGTGTCGTCTGCCGCCCTGGCCGGCCGGCGCTGTACATCCGCGGCACCGTCCGCGGACAGAGCGTATTCGAGAGCACTGGCACTGCTGACCGCCGCGCGGCGGAAACCTACCGCGTCAAGCGCGAGGGCGAGCTTCTCGACCGTTCAGTGTTCGGCGCCCGAGCCGTCGTCACCTTCGCGGAAGCGGTTGCAAGCTATCTAGAGGCTGAACCGCGCAGCCCCGGGCAGGCAGCTCTGGTAGCACACCTGCTCGAACACTTCGCTGGCCGGAAGTTGACCGGAATCGGCCAGGAAGATCTCGACCGGGCCTATCGCGTGCTGCTGCGCCCCGGCGCCTCGCCCGCCACGCGCCTGCGGAACGTCCTCACCCCGCTGCGCGCCATTCTCGAGCACGCCGCGCGGCGCGGCTGGTGCGATCGGCCGGCCTTCGAGGTCCCCAAACAGCCCAAGCCCCGAGTCGCCTACCTCACGCCGCCCCAGGCCGACGCCCTGGTGCAGGCGGCCGCCGCCCATCTGCGTCCGCTGATCGTGTTCCTGATCGGCACGGGAGCGCGGATGAGCGAGGCCCTTGAACTCGACTGGATGCACGTTGATTTGACCGCTGCCGTGGCGCGCCTGGTGAAAACGAAGACCGGGATCGAACGGTATGTCCCGCTGCCGCCGGCCGTGGTGGCAGCGCTGTCGAGCCTCCCGCACCGGTCCGGCCGGGTGTTCCGCCCGGTGCATTCGGTCCGGCGAGATGGTAGCCGGGCGCGCATTGGCGCAGCCTACCGGGACACCGGCCGGAGCGGTGGCGGCCAGATCAAAAGCGCCTGGGCTGGCGCGTGCCGGCGGGCAGGGTTGCCAGGGGTCTGGAAAGAGTGGACCGGACGCAACGGCGCGGAACGGCGCATCTGGGTGCCCGAGCTACATCCGCACGACCTGCGCCACACGGCCGCGACTTGGTATTACGCCATCCATCATGATCTGCTGCGCCTGCAGCAGTGGGGCGGCTGGGCCTCGGTGAGTCAGGTGCAGATCTACGCCCACGTGATGGCCGAGGGATACGCCACCGCCTGTGCCGCGTGGCTCGGCCACCAACCGACAATCGGTGCCAAATCCGTGCCAAGTCACAGAACGAAGAAACAACATACTGTTTCAGCTTAACTTTCTCTTCCCAGACCGCTGCCTTGGTAAGGGGGAGGTCCAGAGTTCAAGTCTCTGCAACAGCACCATCCTTTTCAAAACGTTATGCTTGCGCCGGGTGCGTGGTTTCCTGTCCGTTTGGGCGGACAATTCCCCCGGGCACGCGAAAAGCGCCCCGGAGTTTCCCCCGGGGCGCGCAATCATTCAGCCCCACCACCGCCCAAAGGGCTGGAGCGGCGCTACTTCAGGGTTTGCAGATAATCGACCACCGCCTTGACGTCCTCGGGGTTCTTCAAGCCCGGGAAGCCCATCCTGGTGCCGGGGACCGCATCCTTGGGGGCGGCAAGGAATTTGGCGAGCCTGGCCGGGTCCCAGACCCCGCCGGCCGCGGCCATGGCCGGCGAATAGCGGAAGCCCGGCTCTGTGCCGACCTTGCGTCCGACGACGCCGAACAGGCTGGGACCGGCGGCATTCTTGCCGGCCTCGGTACGATGGCAGCCCTCGCACCGGGTGAACGCAGGCGGGGCGCCGCCGGCGCTGGCCGCAACGGGAACCAGGAGTCCCGCCACGAAGGCGGCACAGGCCAATGTCTTGAACGTCATCGCTGGAGTCTCCTCGGGATTTGGCCGCGTCTCAGCCAGGAGTGCAGATCGGGACGATGCGCTGTGCCGGGCTCACGCACCACGCAGGGGCACGAACACTACCTCCGAACGCACGCGTCGCAGGTAAAGAAATCGCGTGGCCCGAGCCCTCGCGCTGGCCCGGGCCCCGGAGACTATCGGGAAGGGGCAGACCTCTTCCCTAGCCCTCGTGCCCGGCCGCGCCGATCACCGCCTGGGCGTCGATCGCCTCGGGGTCCACCCCCGCCTTGCGAAGCCAGGAGAATACCGGCGGCAGGCGATCGGCGATGGATTCCACGGCAATGTCGAGGAATGCCGGGGCAGCCGCGGCAAACGCCTCCGTCAGCGCCGCCTCGAGTTGCGCCGGGGTGGCGATGCGGTAGCCGCGAATGCCGTAGACCTCGGCCAGGCGGCTCATGTCGTGGCGGCCGAAATCCACATCGAAGGAAGGCTCGTTGGCCGTGCTGTGGCGCGCGCGGGCCGTGATGCGCTGCGCCGCCTTGATCCAGCCGAAGCAGGCGTTGTTGAAGTGGATCATCACCACCGGAACGTTCAGGCGCGCGATGGTCTCCAGCTCGCCGGCCGACATGCCCAGCGAGCCGTCACCGAACAACGCCACCGGCCGCGCCCGCGGGGCGGCGAGCCAGGCCCCCACCACCCCAGGAATGGCATAGCCGAGCCCGCCGAAGAAGCGCGGGATCACCAGCTTCGAATCCGGGTCGTGCAGACGCAGAAAACGCGTGGAATAGGGCGTCGCCGTGCCGGCATCGGAGATCACAGATACCGGAGAAGGCAGATGGTGATTGAGACTTTCCATCACCCGCTCCGGGCGCAGAGGTACCGATTCCGAGGTCAGCGCCGGCTCCATCGCCTCCCAGAAGGCACGCCGGCGCGCGTTGATCTCGCCGATCCAGGCCACATTGCGCTCCCCGTCGGGAGAGGGGGCCTCGTCCACCAGCGCCTCGAGCACCGCAGCGGCATCGCCCACCAGCGGATAGTCGATGGGATAGGTGTTGCCGAGGGTCTCGGGGCAGAGGTCGATCTGCACGATGCGCGTGCCACCGTGCGGCACCGGCCACTGCCAGTGCATCGTCGCCACCGAGCCCATGCGGCAGCCGGCATAGATCACCAGATCGGCGCGCCCGAGCGCCCAGACCGCGTGCGGATGGAAGCCGTTGTCGCCGATGATGCCGATGGCCAGCTCGTGGTCGTCGCGCAGCACTCCCTGGCCGGTGATGGTGGTGACGACCGGAATGCGCAGGCGTTCGGCGAAGGCCACCACGGCAGCACCGGCTCCGGAACGGTTCGCCCCGCCGCCGGCCACCAACAGAGGACGTTCGGCGGCGAGGATCGCGGCCAGCGCCGCACCGATGGCGGCATTGTCGGGACGGCTTCGGAACGAAGGCGCGCGGGTGCACTGCGCCTCGATGTGCAGCGACACGCCCTCTCCCGGCAGCTCCTCGTAGAGCAGATCCTCGGGCAGGGCCAGGACCACCGCGCCCGGCCTTCCGCCCGTCGCCTCGCGGAAAGCCCGGCGCAGCAGTTCGGGAAGTTTGGCGACATGGCCAAGGGTTTCAGAACGTTTTGAAATCGGCTCGAACAGCTTCTCGACGGGGAGCTCCGTCAGCGTGCCGCGCCCGGCGCCGGGGCGGGGAATGTCGTTGACCAGCAGAAGCAGCGGCACCGAGGACTGGTTGCCCTCGGCAATGCCCGGCAGGGCGTAGAGCGCCCCCGCCCCGCTCGGCACCTCCACCACCCCCGGCTTGCCCGACAGGCGCGCGTAGCAGTCCGCCATGAACACCGCCGAGCGTTCGTCGCGACAGAGAATGTGGCGCGGTCGGCCGCCGCAATCGCGCAGCGCCTCGTAGAGCGCCAGGTTGGTGTCACCGGGAACGCCGAAGACCACCTCCACGCCGTAGTCGGCCAGCATCTTCACCAGGGCGGCGGCACCGTTCATCGCTTGCATCCTTTCCGTTGCCTCCCAGCGTAACAACGCACGCCACGCAGGCGGAAGGAACAGGGCGCAGAGGAACCCCGGTAAATCGCGCCAATTCCGACGAGAAACCCGACGGATCGCCGGGAAACTCCGCGACTGCCTGGCGGGAAGGAGGGGAAGGAAGGCTTCTTTTTCCTGAAGGAAAAAGAAGCAAAAAGGACTTCTCCCCATTTTGGCTCCGCGGCTGACACGGACGCGGAGTCCTTAACGGAAGAAGCTTTCCTGGTTCTCCTTTCCCGAAAGGAGAACACCCTCCTTGCTTGGCTGCGTGCCAGCCCTCGGCAGCTCGGTCCTAGCGCTCGAACTTGCGTGACAGCACGATCGACGAGCTGGTGCGGCGCACGCCTTCGAGCCCGGCGATCCAGTCGATGAGGTCATCGAGTTCGGCCGCGCCGCGGCAAGCCATGCGCACGCACAGGTCGAAGGGACCGCTGGTCGCATCGCAGCTCACGATCTGCGGACGCTTGCGCAGCTGTGCGATGATGCCACCCTGGCGGCGCACTTCCAGTTCGATGAGGACGATGGCCGCGAGCCGCCCCTCCTCCGTCGCGCGGCGGCCGGGAACGACAGTGTAGCCCGCGATCATTCCGTCGCGCTCCAGACGCGCCAGGCGCGCCTGCACGGTGGCCCGCGACACGCCCATGCGCTGCGCGATCTCGGTCAGCGGCGTCCGCGCGTTCGCCGTCAGGATGGCGAGAAGTTCCTCGTCCTTGGCCGGGTCGGTCGGTCGCGCCACGCCTCTCTATCTCCCTCATGCGGACATCGTGGGACGGACCTCCATGCAAGAACGGGACTATGCCGCATCGCGCCCACAGCTGAAGAAAATGCCGTGCGTGCAGGCACCTCCTGCCACACGCCGCGTCACCTTGCCTTCCCCGGAAGCATGCCCCGGCACGAACCCCTCTCAAACATCGAAATCGTGAGCCATTTTCAATTGACTCCGCCAACGACGCGTTCAGCATTCCTCCCCATTGCACGTTGGCCGATTGGACGCACAACAATGCCCCTCAGGATCGCGATCGGCGGTTTCCAGCACGAAACCAATTCCTTCGCGCCGCACCCCACCGCGTTTGCTGATTTTCTCTCTCCCGGCGGATGGCCGCCCCTCTCGCGCGGGCCGGCCATGCTGGAGACCATGGCCCGCTCCGCCACCACCACCGCCGGAGCGCTGCCGGTGCTCCGGACGGGCGGGGCCGAGATCGTTCCGCTCTCGTGGTGCATCGCCATGCCGGCCGGGCCGGTGCGCGACGAAGCCTTCGAGCGCATCGCTGCGATGCTGTGCGCCGACCTCGGCGATGCCCTCGACGCAGGACCGCTCGACGGCCTGTTTCTCGATCTGCACGGCGCGGCACTGGCCGATTCCTTTCCCGATGCCGAGGGCGAGCTGCTGCGCCGCATCCGTGCCATCACCGGCACCGAGCTGCCGATCGTCGCGACGCTCGATCCGCACGCCAATCTGACCGCGGCGATGGTGGCGCGCGCCGACGCGCTGGTGCCGTACCGCTCCTATCCGCACACCGACAAGCACGAGACCGGCGCGCAGGCCGCCGAGATGCTGTTGGCACGCATCCGCCGCGGCAGGCCGTGGGCACGCGCGTTCCGCCAGCTCGACTACTGGTTCACGCTGAGCGCGCAATGCACCATGGACGGGCCGATGCGCACCGCGATGGAAGCACGCGCCTCGCTCGCCGCGCGCACGGGCGTGGCCGAACTCGCCTTCTGCTTCGGCTTTCCCTATGTGGACTTCGTGGACTGCGGCGCCGCCGTGGCCGCCTTTGCCGACACCGAGGCGGCGGCACGGACCGCCGTGGACGGCATGATCGACTGGCTGGAAACGCACGAGGCCGACTTCCGCCCCGACGCGATGCCCGCCGCAACAGCCGTGCACGAGGCGCTGGCGCGCGCCGGGAGGGGCCTCCACCCCGTGGTGATCGCCGACACGCAGGACAATCCCGGCGGCGGCGGCCACGGCGACACCACCGGACTCCTGGCCGAACTCGTGGCCCAGGGAGCGCGCGGGGCGGTGATGTGCCTCATCAACGATCCCGACTACGCCGCCGCCTGCCACGCCGCCGGGGTCGGCGCCACGCTCTCGCGGCCGCTGGGAGGACATTCCGATGGCGTTCCGCTACGGGCCGACGCGCGGGTGCTGCGCCTCGGCGACGGCAGGTTCGCGCTCACCGGGCCGATGGGACAGGGCAACATCGCCAATCTCGGCCCCACCGCGCTGGTGGAGATCGCACCCGAAATCCGCGTCATCGTCGTCAGCCGCAAGACGCAGGCACACGACCAGGCCATCCTGCGCCATCTCGGAATCGAGCCGAAAGACTGTTCCGTCATCGCGCTGAAATCCTCGGTACACTTCCGTGCCGATTTCGCGCCGATCGCCGGAAGCATCCTGATCGCCGCGGCCCCCGGGCCGGTGACCTTCGACCCCGCCGACCTCCCCTTCCGCAACGTCCGTGCCGCGGTGCGCAAGCGTGCCGGCACCCAGCCGTGAAAGAACCGCTCATGCAACGACGCAGTTTCCTGAAAGGCCTGGGCGCCGCCGCGGC